>JBAXFZ010000189.1:0-8034 GCA_037139685.1 Bacteroidota bacterium | reverse complement strand
CGGCCTCTTCGCTGCTCAGGTAATAAAAACGGTTAATCAATACCCGAATTATAATATTTCTGATCCTCAATCACCAGAGAACATAACAGGAAGCATATGAATGAAATAACTTGTGAAATATGCGGAAAAAGATTTCCTGCAAACCAGTTGATCTTAGGGCATGGCATCCGGCACGAAATTGAAAACCTTATCAGGGCCGATCATCCGGGATGGACCGACAACAGCCGTATCTGTAAGGAAGACCTGTTTGCATACAGGAACAGGTACATCAGCGGTATTATAGCGGAAGAAAAAGGGAGTATTGAAGTCCTCGAAGATGCCGTCATTAAAAGCATCAGGGAAAACGACATCATTACCTACAGTTCACGCGCGGTATCGGACCAGGGAACCATTGGCGAGAGGATTTCCGACAAAGTTGCTTCGTTTGGCGGCAGCTGGAAATTCATCATCACCTTTTTCTCGATCCTCCTGGTCTGGATCCTTGTAAACGGGCTGTACCTCATGGCCGCCCCCTTTGACCCATACCCGTTTATCCTGCTGAACCTTGTTCTGTCGTGCATTGCGGCCATCCAGGCGCCCATCATCATGATGAGCCAGAACAGGCAGGAAGCAAAGGACCGGATCAGGTCGGAAAATGATTACAAGATTAACCTGAAATCGGAAATTGAGATAAGGACCCTGCATGAAAAAGTTGATCACCTCCTGCTTGACCAGTGGTCGAAAATGATGAGCATCCAGGAGATCCAGATGGAGATACTGGAAGAGATCAGGCAAAAAATTGAAAAATAAGACTTGTCAGGCTGCAAAATAAATGCAAACATACAGTTGATGGGAAGGATTGCATCGATGCTTTTACTATTAGTCTTCCCGTTTTTTGGATGCCGGGAGGACAAGGGTATCCTATGCACCCAGGAGTACCGGTTCCTGGTTATATCAATTAAGAATTCAGCCTCCCTGCCTGTGCTGCTGACCAGGTATTACGTTCAGAAAACAGGTACCGGCGAGACTCTTGAGTTCCCCGACAGTACCGGCAGAGTGCATGGCAAATACTGCCTTATCACCGACAGCCAGATGAGCATGACCATAAAAACAGGTTCAGAGTTTATTTTTCACGGGCTGGTGGATACGAATGAGGTTGTTCGTGAAAAGTACCTGGTTGGCAATGACGGGTGCCATATTAACCTGATTGCAGGAAAAACGGAAATTGTAATATTAAAATAAATATTTTCCCATGAAGCTGATAGCCGACAGCGGGTCAACGAAGACAACCTGGGTGCTGCTCGACGGTACCACCGTAAAAAACACAATAACCACCTCCGGGTTAAACCCCTATTTCCACAACTCCGGGACCATTGAGGCTGTGATCATGGCCGATCTTGCCCCGTTCCTTGTTGAATACCAGGTGAGGGAGATCCACTTTTACGGGGCAGGCTGCTCCACCGAATACAACAATAATATGATCACCGATGCCCTGTTGTTGTTTTTCCGAAAATCAAAAGTCTTCATTTACCATGACATCCTGGGTGCCGCCCGTGCACTTTTCGGCGATGACAGAGGCATTGCCTGCATCCTTGGTACAGGTTGCAACTCCTGTTATTTCGATGGTATAACCACCAGGCCGGCGGTTGACTCACTTGGCTATCTTTTCGGCGATGAGGGTGCCGGTTCCTACCTGGGGAAACTGTTTCTCGGCGCCTACCTGAAACGGGAACTGCCTGCAAACCTGCGCGATGCCTTTGACAAACAATACGGTTACACACTTGAAGACATCCTGAATTCATTGTACAACCGGCCCTCCCCGAACAGGTACCTGGCATCGTTCAGCAAATTCCTGAGTCCGAACCGCGACCACCCCTTTGTTCGGGAATTGCTGCTGCGGTCATTCCGCGATTTCTTTGATGCCCATATAAAGAAATATGAGGATTACAAAAACATCCCGGTTGGTTTTATCGGCTCAATCGCCCATGTTTACCGGGAAGAACTAGAAATAGTTGCTGAACAGGAGCAGGTGAAAATCGTAAAAGTGCTGCCCTCCCCTGCTAAAGGACTTATCAGGTACCATCAGATACAGGAAGATGGGAACGGGCGTTGAAGAAGAGAAATGCAAAATGCAAAATGCAAAATGCAAAGTGCAAAACTCAGGATAGCAAACATTTATAATTGATTTTTAATTTTGATATTTGCTTTTTGCATTTTGCATTCCGGAAGTTCAAGTACTCTGCCGATATCATCTGGCATAAACCACTTATAGTCCTGATCCTTTTTAAACCATGTCAGCTGGCGTTTTGCATAGCGGCGGCTGTTTGTTTTTATTTTCGTAACCGCATATTCCAGGGAAGTTAGACCTTCAAAATGGTCGAACAGTTCCCTGTAACCAACAGTATTGAGGGCATTGAGATGCCTTTGGGGATAAAGGGCCAGTGCCTCTTCAAATAATCCATTCTCAAGCATCCTGTCAACCCTGTTATCGATCCTTTCGTAAAGCAAATCACGGGGAAGTTCCAGGGCGAGTTTTAAAATCCGGAAGGGTCTTTGTTTTGATTTGTTTGATCTAAGCGTGGAATAGGGAACTCCTGTAGCCCGGCAGACTTCAAGGGCACGCAGCAGCCTGGCCGGGTTGGCCAGGTCGACAACCTTGGCATATTCCGGATCCGATTTATACAACTCATCCCGGAGTGCTTCGATCCCGGAGACTGAAAGCAACTCCTTCAGGTCGTTACGGATAACGGGGTCGGGATCGGGCAGGTGATCGATGCCACGGCAAACAGCATCTATGTATAGCCCCGAACCTCCCACCATGACGGCAATTCTGTGTTTATCAAAGAGATTGTCCAACAAGGCAAGCGCATCAGCCTCAAACCTCGACACATTGTATGTCTCATGAATTGAAAGATGGTGCACAAAATGGTGGGGGACCTTTGCCAGCTCTTCCCGGGAGGGTGCGGCCGTACCGATTTTCATCTCCCTGTAAAACTGCCTCGAATCGGCTGAAATGATCTCTGTTGAACAGGTACCTGCAAGCTCAATCCCGAAAGGAGTTTTACCTACGGCCGTAGGGCCTGCAATCACAACCAGCAGAGGGTCATTAAAAGTCATCTGTATCGCGGTCATACCCCGACAAACGCTTATCCAGGCTCTCTATGTCTTCATAATCCTCCAGGTGATCAAGCTTCTCGTCGTGGTCGTCGTCGTCGCCTTCAAGGTCGGTATAGGAGAAATCATCCTCCTTGGCCGTATCGGTCTCATGCACATCAAATGACGTTGAGTCATCCTCTGCAAGCAGTCCGCCCAACTCATCCTCGATAGCGGCCAGTTCATGTTCATCCTCAACGATGTCATCGAATTTGGCCAGTTCCTGTATTTTGGGGAGTGGTACCTTTGGAATGGTGATCTTGTGAACCGGGGCTGCATGGGCAACCGGTGCCGGTTGCTCCGCCTTCTTGGGCAATTCTGCAATACGCTTGATGCACCTGGGAAAAGAGGCAATCCCGTCGGAGGGGAAAATCTTAAACAGTTCGATATGGAACGAGAAATGATCCCTTCCCTCGAACTCGTAAATCATCTTCTGATGCGGGTCCTCAATATAATCCTTGATTTTTGCAACCTTCATCAGCGGCAGTGTCAACGATTCGGTCACAACCTGGTCGAGATCCTCATCATATTTCCGGACCTGCCGTTTTTCTGCCTTCAGCGAAATCTCCTTGTCCTTTTTATACTTCTTGTCTGTCATGAAAAAGGAGGCCCTTTCACAATGCAGGAGTTCCGAGGAATCTATAATGATATGATGAAAATCCAGGAATGTCTGATTCGGCTGAATCTCAACCTCCCTGAGAAATCCATCAAGTTCTTCACAAGTAATTTTAAAACGATATATCAACATGGTTCTTCCTGCTCTAAATCCGGGTCAAAAATATAAAATTCCCTGAAATATACTGCATCATAAAAAAAATGATCGATATTTTTCTTTTTGATAGCTTTGACGGCGAACAGTTGGATCAATGCAGATTTCAGGCAGGGGAAGGGTTGATGGCTGTAAAAGAGCAACCTGCTCAGGAAATAACCCTGGTCAGCCCGAGTTTCTCCCCCTCTTTCAGCATCAGTTGGCAGGCGGCTTCAAAATCATTCGGAATTTCACCCTCCAGGATGGCTTCGGTAATGGTATCCTTAATAACTCCAACTATCCTGGATGGGGGTATCCCAAAGGTTTGCATGATAAGTTCGCCTGTCACAGGCGGTTGCCAGTTGCGAAGCTTGTCCTTCTCTTCGATCTCCTTCAATTTGTTCCTGACAATTTCGAAGTTGCTGATGTACTTTCTGATTTTGTTCGGGTTTTTCGAGGTGATATCTGCATTGCAAAGCAGCATCAGGTCATCGATATCGTCACCCGCTTCAAAGAGCAGCCTGCGCACGGCCGAATCGGTAACCACATCTTCGGCCAGGACAATTGGCCTGAGGTGCAGCAGCACCAGTTTTTCGACATAGCGCATTTTTTCGTTGAGCGGCAGTTTAAGTTTTCTGAAAATCTGTGAGACCATCTTAGCCCCCCTGAATTCATGGGCATGAAAGGTCCATCCTGTGCCCTGTATGAACTTCTTTGTCAGCGGTTTGGCGATATCATGGAGAATGGCTGCCCATCTCAGCCAGAGATTATCTGAAACCCCGGCTACATTGTCGAGAACTGCCAGTGTATGGTAAAAATTGTCCTTGTGCCCCTTCCCTTCTATGATCTCGGCCCCTTTCAGTTCACAGAATTCGGGGAAGATAAGCCTGAGCAGCCCCGTTTCATCGAGGAGTTTAAATCCGGCCGAAGGCGTTTTCGCCGCTATGATCAGGTTAAATTCGTCGGAAACCCGCTCCATCGAAACTATCGAAATCCGTTCAATGTTTCTTTTAATGGCCTCCAGGCAGGATGGCTCGATCGTAAAATCAAGCTGCGTGGCAAACCTTATGGCACGCATCATACGCAACGGGTCATCCGAAAATGTAATGTCGGGATTCAGCGGCGTCCGGATGACCCTGTCTGCCAGGTCCTTCATCCCGTTAAACGGATCGACAAGTATCCCGATGCCGGGACTCGTAAGCCCGATCGCCATTGCGTTGATTGTGAAATCCCTGCGGTCCTGGTCATCTTCAAGGGTGCCGTCTTCGACAATGGGTTTGCGTGAATTGCGGCGATACGACTCCCTGCGCGCCCCCACGAATTCAACCTTCCAGCCATGATAATTGAGCATGGCCGTGCCGAAATTCCTGAAATACTTTACCTGGATATCACCATCAAGCTTTGCGGCAACCATTTGAGCAAAATCAATGCCGCTTCCCAGCACCACGATATCGATATCCTGCTTGTTATCGCGTTTCAGCAAAAGATCCCGCACAAATCCCCCAATGACAAAAGCCTGGATCTGCATCTCGTCGGCTACCAGGGATATGACTTTAAAGATGGGGTTCGTAAGATGTTTTTTCAAGTGAGAAAGGATTAATTTAGCGCCGGAATGCAAATTTAAGGATTACGGGGAAAATTCAGGGAAAAATTAACAGATATGATTTTGCCGGTTTGGAGGGTAGTTGTATCTTTGACGCCCAATTGTTAATTAAATAACTATAACAAAATAAACGAGTTTATGGCAAAAAGAACAATCGTTGCGATGCCCGGAGACGGCATCGGAAAAGTCGTCCTTGATGAGGCCATCCGCGTGCTGGATGCTGCCGGTTTTGATGCAGAATATGTTCATGGTGATATCGGATGGGAATTCTGGTGCAAGGAGGGAGATCCATTTCCCGAGCGTACCCAGAAACTTCTGGAAAAACACAAAATCGGTCTTTTTGGCGCTATCACCTCCAAACCAAAAGATAAAACCGAAGCAGAACTCGCCCCTGAACTTAAAGGTAAAGGATTTGCATACTACAGCCCGATCGTCACCATGCGCCAGAAGTATGACCTGGATATCTGCATGAGACCCTGCAAAACCTTCAAGGGCAACCCGCTGAACTTTATCCGCCGCGGTTTTGGCGGTGTAATCGAAGAGCCCATCATCGACACCATGATCTTCCGTCAGAATACTGAGTGTTTGTACGGAGGCGTTGAATGGTCAAATCCTTCCGACCAGGTTTATGATGCCCTGATGACCCACAAAAAATTCAGGGACAATTTTGCCTGGTGCCCCCGCCCTGAACTGGCCGTTTCAACCCGGATTTTCACCCGTAAATACACTGCACGCATCCTGAAGGCAGCTTTTGAATATGCGAAAGCCAGGGGATTCGACACGGTGACCGTTTGTGAAAAGCCCAACGTGATCCGTGAAACCTCGGGGATGATGCTGAAACTTGCCCAGGAGATGGCCAAAAATGAATATCCCGGGATCAAAGTGCAGGACACCAACATCGACGCCCAGATGATGTGGCTCACCAAAAACCCGGAGACCTACCATGTCATGGTAGCCGGCAATATGTTCGGGGATATCGTTTCCGACGGATTTGCAGGCCTTATCGGCGGACTCGGTTTCGCATGCAGTGCCAACATCGGCCCCGAAATAGCAGTATTCGAACCCACCCATGGTTCTGCCCCGAAATATGCAGAGTTCAATCCTTCGATTGTGAACCCCACAGCGATGATCCTTTCGGCCGTCATGATGCTTGAGCACCTCGGTGAAATGGAGATGGCCGCCAGGATTACCAAAGCCGTTGCAGATGTTGTTGAAGAGGGCAAGGTAATGACCTACGACATGATGAAACTCGCCGGCAAACCCGATGCTTTCAGCAAGGGAGCTGCAACCACGCAGCAGATGGCGGATGCAATTATTGCCAAATTATAAAAATGCAGACAATGCAGACAATGCAGGCAATGCAGGCAATGAAAAAAGAATAAGGTTTGGTAATTGTTTTTTGTTGATACCAAAATAATTTCATTTTCTGAATTTCATTGCTCGCATTGCCTGTTTTGTTTAGTTTGATAAATTCCTGAACTGAAAAAATTATGACCGACGAAATCCTGGCCCTGTGGCCCGAATTGATGTGGATCCTGGATACGGATCTGCGCGAAAAAACTGCGAAAACCTGGGAAGTTGCGCTGGAAAGAAGCGTCCTCACTGCCGATGACCTCAATAAAATCCCCTTCACCCTCCTGGCCGGTCCCGATCTGAAGGTGTCATTCATGGCGCACAAGCGCTGTGTAGTGCATGTGGCGCGTGATGCAGGGAATAAAATGAATGAATTCTTCACCGACGACCTGCCGGTGAACATGGACATACTCATTGCCGGGGCTATCCTTGCAGATGTAGGTAAACTGCTGGAATACGAACTGGATGCCAACGGAAAATCTTTCCAGGGGAAATATGGCAAATACCTTCGTCATCCATTCTCAGGGGTATCGCTTGCCGAACAATGCGGCGTACCTGCAGCCGTTTGCCATATCATCGCCACCCATGCGGGTGAGGGAGATATGGTAAAACGTACGGTTGAAGCCTATGTCGTGCATCATGCCGACTTTATGACCTTCGAGCCGTTCAGGGACAGGCTTAAGTAAAAAATGCTGGAATGCTGGAATGCAGGAATGCAGGAATGCAGGAATTCATTCCTGGTTCGTTTTAATAAATAACCCAAAACAACTCCACCTCATATGACAATCATAGAACAAATCATAGCAAACCATTCCGGTCAGGAGTCGGTCAAGCCGGGTGATATCGTGGATGTAACCATTGATACCCGTGCAGCGCGGGATTTTGGCGGTGCCAACGTAGTGAAAAACCTGGTCGACAACGGGCTTACCATTGCCGATCCGAAAAAAACGATTTTCACTTTTGACTGCAATCCCGGCGGTTCAGATCAGAAGTATGCGGCAAACCAGCATTATTGCAGGCAATATGCCCGTGAAAACGGTATCAGGGTTTATGATGTAAACGCCGGCATCGGCACGCACCTCGCCATCGATAACGGCCTTGTATGGCCGGGAAGCACTTTTGTATCAACCGATTCGCATGCCAATATCATGGGAGCCATTGCCTCTTTCGGCCAGGGAATGGGCGACCAGGACATTGC
>JBAXFZ010000188.1:0-8045 GCA_037139685.1 Bacteroidota bacterium | reverse complement strand
ATACGGGGATAACCCGGGTGGCAAAGCATATCCTGGCCGACATAGTGAAGGGGATGTTCTTGAATTCGGCCAGGCACCTTGAGATTTTGTCGGAGATGAAGCAACATGCCCTTGGAACCTACCAGGCGATCGGCCGGCATGATTTTGCCGGGCTTGCCTCTGCAATAGGGTATTCATGGGAACTCAACCAGAAACTTGACAAGGGGACCAATCCCCCGGAAGTTTCCGTTATCCTTGATGCCATCCTTGATTATGCCTGTTCCTTTAAGCTCCTTGGAGCAGGCGGAGGAGGTTTCCTGATGATTTTTGCCAAAGATCCTGTCGCGGCAGACCGGATAAGGTCGGTCCTGAAGCAAAATCCCCCCAACCCGTATGCACGCTTTGTCGACTGGTCCCTCTCCCTTGAGGGAATGAAAATCGCAAAAAGCTAGCCAACCGGACACGAAATTATGTATTTTTGCCTGATATCGTAATATTATGGAAATAAGGAAGAGAAAAGTCCTGGTAACCGGGGGAGCCGGGTTTATCGGGAGTCACCTCGTCGAAATGCTTGTGGAGATGGGTTGCGACGTAAGAGTATTTGTTCATTATAACTCGTTCAACCGCTGGGGATGGATCGATTACCTGCCGGCAGAAACAAGGAAACAAACAGACATTTTCACGGGCGATATCCGCGATCCGAACGGTGTGTACGAGGCCATGAAGGGATGTGACATTGTTTTTCACCTGGCGGCCCTTATTGGGATACCCTATTCTTATCATTCGCCTGACACCTATGTTGATACGAATGTAAAGGGGACTTTGAACATCCTCCAGGCTGCAAGAAAACTTGGTGTCAGCCGGATCATCCATACCTCCACCTCTGAAATATACGGAACCGCCCAGTTTGTTCCCATTACGGAGGAGCATCCGGTAAATCCCCAGTCCCCCTATGCAGCCACAAAGGCATCAGCCGATTTCCTGGCACTTACCTTTTTCAGGTCGTTCAACACGCCCGTCGCTGTTGTGCGTCCCTTCAACACGTATGGTCCAAGGCAATCGGCGCGTGCCATCATACCCACTATTATTACACAGCTGCTGAAGGGAAATGGAAAGGTTTCTCTCGGTTCTGTTTCGCCCACGCGTGATCTTAACTTTGTTAAGGATACGGCTTCCGGCTTTATTAAGGCAGCAGAGAGTGAACAGGCATTGGGGGAGGTGGTCAACCTGGGAAGCAATTTCGAGATATCTGTCGGGGACCTTGCATCTAAAATTGCAGGGCACATGGGTAAAAAGATAGTAATCGAAAGTGTCGAAGAACGAATGCGTCCCGGGAAAAGCGAGGTTGAACGGCTTTGGGCTGAAAACCGTAAAGCGAAGGCGCTCCTGGACTGGAAGCCCGGGTATGATATTGATGCAGGGTTGATTGAAACAATCGAGTGGTTTTCAAAACCCGAAAACACTGATTTTTACAGGTCAGATATATATAATATCTGATACATTGCCGGCTGGACAAAGGGTCCTTTTTCACTTACAACAGGAGCAAGGGTGTCAGTAAAAACAGGCTTAAGGCTAATTGACCGCAGGTCTGAAATCCTTCTGACCCGGTCGTGTTATCATGCGCGAATCATATGAATCCTGACTATTATGAAAAAAATAATAATTATATTGCTGCTTTTACTTGCACTATCGCCGGCATTTGCCCAGGTGGTATATGAAGATATCAACAACCCCGGCATTTATGAGTTCCTGGATGAACTGGCAAACCAGAAAATAATCACCCTGAACTCTGCAATCAAGCCATATTCAAGACACTACATTGCTGAGAAATTAGCTGAAGCTGAAACAGCGGAACAAATCCATTATTCAGGGGCGGTCAACCCCGGCCACCTGCTCAACAACAGGCAACGCAGGGAGTTGCAATTCTATCTTCGTGACTTTCAGCTTGAAGCACCTTCACGCATCGCACCACATGCAACCCGGCTGGCTGATGAATACGATTATAAATTGAATTTCCTGCTGAAAAAGAGACCGGAGATGGCTGTAGCCCTGAATCCGCTTGGTTTTCACTACCGGGATTCGCTGTTTACATTTTCGTTCAGGCCGATCCTGGGATTGCAGTTGATGACAAATCAAAACAGCACTGAATACAGGCGCTGGTGGGGAGGAAGCATGTTCGGCTATATTGGCAGGAATATAGGGTTCTATGCCAATATCCGCGATAACCGTGAGAGTGTTCCATTGGCTACCCCAGTATATTTTACTCAGGTTCAGGGATCGGTATACAAATACAATGATAAAGGAGGCGTGGATTTTGCCGAAATGAGGGGAGGTCTGGTTGCTTCGGTGAAATGGGGTTCGATAGGACTTATGGTTGACCGTGTAGCCTGGGGCGACAATTATCATGGAGCCAATATTTTATCAGGCAAAGCCCCCTCGTTTCCCTATGTCCAGCTTCATCTGAATCCTGTGAAGTGGTTCGATTTCAATTATATGCATGGCTGGCTCAGCTCAAATGTTATTGACAGCAGCCGCTCATATTATACAGGCGGTGTATATCGCCAGGTTTACCGCAACAAATATATTGCTGCAAACATGTATACAATCACTCCCTGGCGCGGATTTAATTTTTCATTAGGTAATTCGATCATCTACAGTGATATCAATGTCAACCCGATTTACCTGATCCCGTTCCTGTTTTACAATCCTGCCGATGCCTCTAAAAACAACTACATTGATTTCGGAGGTTCAAACTCACAGTTGTTTTTTAATATCAGTAACAGGCAGATCAATCATTTGCATATCTACCTTTCTCTCTATATTGATGAGTGGAAGATGTCGAGGTTGTTGAAAAAGAACATGCATAATTTCACGAGCCTGAAATCAGGATTCCGGTTGAGCAATTTCCCTTTTCAGAATTTCGTGTTCACTGCTGAATATACCCGTACGCAGCCCATGACCTATGATCATTACATTCCGACAACGGTATTTTCATCAAACGGCTACGTGCTTGGAAGTTACCTGCGAGAAAATTCCCAGGAGCTGTTCTTCAATGTCTCATTCCATCCATTCAGGGGTTTGATTTTCAACGCCTCATATAATCTTGCCCAGCATGGCGATAATGTTCCTTACAGGTACAATGCTGGCTACGCTGTAGAACAGGTGCCTTTTTTAAAAAACATTACCTGGCAGAACAATTCTATAGAACTGACTGCCAGGTATGAATTTGTAAACAATGGATATTTCTTTCTACAGTTTCTCAACTCAGATCAGCAGGGTGAAGTGAGGTATCAGCCGGTGTTTATGCATGGACAAACAAGTACCTTTTCACTCGGGCTCAACGTGGGTTTTTAATTTGTTTCGACTGGCCTGATTTTGTCGGGCGCCGCTCCTTATCATTGAGCTCTTTTCTTTGCGATTTCCCTGATTACAGTCCAGGGAAGCGGATGGCTTTTTCTTTGCAGGATGAATATTGGGATATAGGTTAGTACAAGTGCAGATCCTATCAGGATAATTGTGGCGATATATAGGTTAAGGTGTTGTATCCCAAAGGCAAGACATATGTAAAAAATCCCGGTACAGAACAAAATGGAGGTAACCTGCTTATGGGAAAAGCCAAGTGCGAGCAGGTAATGGTGAATATGTGTCTTGTCGGGGTGGAAGGGTGATTTTCCCAACAGAATGCGTGACAGCATTACCCTGCATGTGTCGAAGATGGGGATGATCAGAATGCCGAAAGATACTACAGGTGCAGCGCTGATATGCCAGTGAATATTGGTAATGAGATTCAACTCGTTGAATCGGATCACAAGGATTGAAAGCAGGAAACCAAGAAAAAGAGATCCTGTATCCCCCATGAATATTTTATTTTTCCGGGACCAGATATTGAACCAAAGAAACGCCACCAGGGAGCCGGCAGCTGCGGCGCAAATAATGGCATACCCGGACTGATTGTTAACAAAAAACCATGCCCCAAGCGTAATGAATGCAGATAGGGATATTGATCCCGTCAGGCCATCCACCCCGTCGAGAAGGTTTAGCGCATTGGTGATACCGATAATTACAAACAGGGTTAGCTGAAAACTCAGTGGGTAACTGATGGCTTGCCCTCCGAAGAAGCCGTGAATGCTTGTAAATCGAATATCGGCCAGGAAAATCAGGATGGAACCGGCTACAATTTGTGCAATGAATTTTTTCGGGAAAGAAATCCCAATAAAATCATCTTTAATCCCTGTAAAAAAAAGCACAAGGCAACTTGCGCTAATATACTGGAAATTCGGAAGATTTGTGCTGCTCGCCAGGATAGAAACGGAGATCAGGATACTCAGGAAGATTGCAATACCTGCAAGCCTTGGGGTCGGGTGCAAATGGGCCGTGCGGTTGTTCGGCTGATCGTATATTTTCCTGACGCGTGCAAGGCGTACAAGTACAGGAATGGCGTACAGGGAAAAGATAAATGCAATGCAAGCAGCCAGGCCTATATGTATGTTGTCCTGGATTGAAATGGTTTCTGAATATTCCATATTTTCTGCCTTATTAACCGCGGATTAAAAATTAATAGCGAGGCCAAAGATACAGGTTTATTCAGGGAATGTCAAGCGAAAAGTTGAAAAATGATAGGTAAAAATAAGGGAAATTTATTCTTCTGTTTTACCCTGCAGACCACTGTTTTTCCTTTTCAGATGCTGGAATACTTCGGTCATCAGGACACACAGCAGAAAGAGAGCGAGGATAATATAAATAATATTTGCTGTGAAGAGTTGGAGGGTAAATGCGAAAATGATCAGGAAAATATTCAGGATGACAAGTATAAGGGTTGCTTTTTTATGGGATAAACCCGAATTAATCAGGATATGATGAAGGTGAAGCCGGTCGGCATGAAAAGGGGATTGACGACGCAGAATCCGGATCCAGAAGACCCGTAAAGTATCGTACACAGGAATAGCCATGATACCCAAGGCAATAGCAGGGGCAGCATTAATTTTACAGACTGATTTGCCCGGAATTGCAGATTCAAGGAAGTTTATGACAAAAAAAGTCAGCAAAAATCCCAGAATAAGGGAGCCGGTGTCGCCCATGAAAATCTTATTTTTTTTACTGAAAAGGTTATAATAGAGAAATGCAATCAGTGATCCAAGAATGGCTGCACAGATAATCAGAAGTTCGCGTTGCCCGGTCATGTAAAACCAGACCCCGAACGTAATCGTGGCAAGGCTGCATATGCTGGCTGCCAGTCCGTCGATGCCGTCAATCAGGTTTATGGAATTTATGATTCCAAATCCGACAAGCAAGGTAAGAAGCAGGCTTGGCATCATAGTCAAATCATGAATTCCAAGAAACCCGTGAAGGTCTGTTATGCGGAAATTGCCAAAAAAAATCAACAGGTCGAAAGCGATCAGTTCCCCCGTGAATTTTTGTAAAGCTGTCAATACAGTCAGGTCATCCTTGACCCCTATAATGAAAACGATGATGATTCCTACCATGAAGTATTGAAGTGAACCCAGGGTGGATGCATGCATGAATACCAGGGAAGAAAGTCCGATGGCACAGAATATTGCGATCCCCCCAAGGGTTGGGACTGAGCCGTCATGTGAGTCCCGGCCGTTTGCCGATTTGTGCAGATGCTTTTCACGTGAAAGCATTATGATGGTCGGAATTGAAAAAAAGGTAAAACCTGCTGCAAACAGGAAGGCCAGCGCTATTCTTAAAACATCGTATGTAAAGAATATTATCATTTATAAGATTTTTTTTGAGAAAAAACTTCGATCCACAAAATAAAAAGCAGAAGAATAATTATATATATGAAAATGTTGAATAAATCATGATGATCCAATTTCCATATGCCGAAAACGGAAATTGTTTTGTTAGTGAACAACGTCCCGTCCCTGCCAAGCCAGGTAAGATATCCCATGCGGAACACGTTCAAGACAAAAATGATCAATATCCCTAAAAAGATATAGATGGTTTTCATCATTTTCCGGCCCGGCCCGGAAATAATCAAGGTTGCAAAGACCCATGATACACCAAGACCCAGACAGGAAAAACCAATGAAAGTCTGAACTCCACCCGGAATTTGAAGTGAAAATACGCCATAATGGTAAATCGATTTGTCAAATACCAGAGTGGCGTTGTAACCAATCAATGATAACAATTCCCTGGAAGATGTCATGATTAGCTTTGCCAGGTGGAATACCGGGAATGTTTCACTTATAGTTGCCTGAACACCCGGGCTGCTGCGAAGAATTTTAAGAATAATTAAAGCAGGAAAATTCAACAACAGCAATTTTAACACAAATAAGAAATATTGCCGGTACATTGTTTTTGATTGCAAATTGGATATTATATTTCTGGAAATTGACATCGGCAGTTAGTTGTAAAAAGTTGAAATTTATTCCGGCAAATCCTTAAACACCTTGCTCATTAAATTGCTGGTCGGGAAAAAAACAACCCAACCTGTTATGAAAATAAGCAGGAAATCAGTTAACAAGCCCTTATGTAAAAAATACCATTTTTCAAGGGCAGCCTTTCTAGGCATTATCTCCTGCCTGAAACATTCTTCCCATGGCAGTTTACTGTTCCCGATGATACTTTCCTCGTCGCGAAAAATGATAGAGCCTGCCCCTGTTAAACCAGGTTTCATCTGTACAATAATTTTTTTTGCTTCATCGGCGTAATAATTGAAAACTCTTGGTGTCAGCGGACGGGGACCGACGAAGGACATATCTCCAAAAAGGATATTCAATAACTGGGGTATTTCATTTATTTTGGATGACCTGAGAAACCTTCCAACTGGTAAAACCCGTGGATCGCTTTGCAGAGTGACGTCACCCGATCCTATGTTTGGACTATTCTTGAGCATCGTGACAAATTTTATCAGTCCGAATTCACCTCCACCGATCCCGGTCCGCTTCTGCGTGTAAAAAACATAGTGCTCCCCGGTAAGCAATAAAACGATGCATACGGGGATAAGCAAAGGTGAAAGTATCAGCAAAGCAAAAATGCTTAAAATAATGTCAACAAGTCGTTTCATGCGTTACATTTTTTGATCAAGACCTTTGCCGGTTTCTATATGTCCGAAATTTGGGAGGTACAGTTTTAATATTTCAACCACATCACTTTTCTGAACATTCCTGCTGTTGAAAATTTGCTGCAGTTTGGTGAAAATTTCGTCAATTTCGGTAATGTTGCGTTTTTTTGAATTTTTTACGACCCCTAAGTTAATAAAAGAATCAATATCCAGCAACTCATTTTCTGTGTAAAACTCTTCAAAGGATTTTTCACCCGATGTATCCGACCCGAAAAAGTATACCGGGTAGGATATTGATGAATCTGTTATCAGCAGTGATTTCATCCTGGCTTCCTCTTCAGTGGCACAGATATCCGGCTCAAGCCCCAGGGAATGGAGGAAGTTAATAACTATCTGATCAAATGGGATCATGTTCTTTTCTTCATCCAGTTTTGGAAAAAAGATGTCGCCCGACTCCCCCATGATTGATGCCATCAGGCAAAGTTCGCCAGATTCTTGGGGCGAAACAAAGAATCGGCGGATACCTTTCGGACATGACCAGGGTTGTTTTTTTTGCAACCGTTCAACGAACCCAAGCGGAAGACTGCCATTGGAGAAGGCTACATTGGCAAACCGCGCGGTTTTGATCGGAAGTATTCCCGCATAGGCCATAATGAGCTCTTCCATAAGCTTTTTACTGGCGCCCATGATGTTGACCGGGTTTGCAGCTTTATCAGTTGAAACGCAGAAAAAATGTTCAGGGGGTGACTCAACCAGCAGGTCGAGCAGTTTACGGGCCCGAAGTACATTGTTTTCAATCATTGCCTCAATGGAGAAGATATCCTTTTCGCTTCGGACGTGCTTGTGCGCGGCAAAGTTGGCAACAATTTGGAAAGGACCATGATGCCTGAAGATTTTCTCAAAGACCCGGTCACCAAAATTGACCGGATAGGTGATAAACTTTTCAGGAATCTTATATCCCGTTGAACTACGCAGATCGCGAACCAGTTCTGTAAGCCCGTTCTCATTGATATCAACAACAACAAGTTTGCTGATATCG
>JBAXFZ010000187.1:0-8048 GCA_037139685.1 Bacteroidota bacterium | reverse complement strand
GTTGTCACCACAACAGCTGGTAACAGTGTTTCAGTTCCTGCCCCGGCAACCATGGCAGGAACCTTCACCTATAACCTGGTGAGCGTGCAGGATGCCGGCTCTGCTGCGTGTTCGCAAATGCAAACCGGGAATGCGGTCGTTACTGTAAATCCGCTGCCAACCGCGACAATCAGCGGAACGGTAAATGTCTGCCAGAATTCACCTCCCCAGGTTATTACCTTTACCGGGGGCAATGGAACATACCCCTATACTTTTACCTATAACATCAACGGCGGAACAAGCCAGACCCTGACGACGACAGTCCTGAACAGCGCAACCATCTCCATTCCTGCAGATGTTGCCGGGACCTTTACCATCAACCTGATCAGTGTCCAGGATGCAGGTTCAACACTTTGTTCCCAGCTGCAAAGCGGCAGTGCCCTGGTAACTGTAAACCCGTTGCCGACTGCATCCGTCTCCGGAACCACTGCTGTTTGCCTGAATTCAGCACCACAGCTGATCACATTTACAGGCGGAGCAGCCACGCCACCCTATACCTTCACCTACAACATCAACGGGGGTACGAGCCAGGTGGTTACAACCACAACAGGAAGCAGTGTTACGGTTTCAGCGCCTGCCAACACCGCAGGGACCTTCACCTACAACCTTGTGAGCGTCCAGGATGCCGGTTCAACCTCGTGCAGCCAGCTGCAAACAGGTAATGCAACCTTAACGGTAAATCCTTTGCCTGCCGCCACAATCAGCGGGACATCCGCGGTTTGCCGGAATTCATCTTCACCCCTGATTACTTTTACAGGTGCAGCAGGCTCACTTCCCTATACCTTCACCTACAACATAAACGGGGGAACCAGTCAAAGCCTGACCACCGTTTCAGGCAACAGCGTAACAATTGCCGCACCGACAAACGCCGCCGGGACCTTCACCTACAACCTGTTAAGCGTGCAGGACGGAAGCCCGACTGCATGCGCACAACTGCAGCCAGGGTCGGCAACGGTTACGGTTAACCCGTTGCCGACTGCAACGGTTTCAGGGACTACCGCGGTGTGCCAGGATTCTCCTGTCCAATATGTTTCCTTTACCGGGGCAGCAGGAACACCTCCCTATACATTTACCTACAATATTAACGGAGGCACAAGCCTTACCGCGACAACTGTTTCGGGAAACGCAATAGCGGTGGCCGTGCCGACTGCTGTCGCCGGCATATACAGCTATAACCTGGTCAGCGTGCAGGATGCAAGTTCCACCGCGTGTATACAGCAACAGCCTGCCAGTGCTTCAGTAACCATATATCCCAGGCCGGTCCCGGTTATTACCGGGCCTGCATCAGTCTGTGTAAATGCAACCGAAACCTATATTACAGGCGGGAGTATGACAGGTTATATATGGTCAGTTCCTGCGGGAGGAATCATTACAGGCGGGGGTTCAACCAATACGGTCAATGTATTATGGAATTCAACCGGAAGCAGGACCATCACTGTAAATTATTCTGATGCCAACGGATGTAACGCTGCCGTGCCGTCAAATTACAATGTCACGGTTAACGTCTTGCCTTCCCCGTCAATTTCAGGCCTTAATTCCATATGTACCGGGATCCCGGCCACCTATACGACTGAAAGCGGGAAGCAGCAATATTCATGGACGGTTTCCGCAGGAGGCTCTGTAACCGGTGGCGGGACACCGACCGAGAGCTCAGTAACAATCACCTGGATCAACCCGGGAGCCAACAGTGTCAGCGTCAATTATTACCTGGGAACAGGTTGTACTGCTGCAAATCCTATGATACTGAATGTCAGCGTGAATCCTTCATCCATCCCCGTTGTTTCCAGCCCTGTCAACCCGATATGCGCAACTTCGTCAACCACCTATTCCACCCAACCTGGGATGACAGGTTATACATGGACAGTTTCCGCCGGAGGGTCTATCACCTCAGGGTCCAGCACCAGTATGCTTGGCGTGAGATGGGACAATGCAGGGCCGCAGTTTGTCACTGCAAATTATACCAATTCCTATAATTGCACGGCTGTTTCACCAACAATTTACAACCTGCAGGTCAATCCTTTGCCCAACTCAACGATCACTGAAAACCCCGGGCCGGTCTGTCAATCCATCCCGCATCTTTACCAGGCTCCGGCAGATCCGGCCTGTACCTTTGCATGGTCGGTAATGCCGTCGTCAAACGGGCTGCCGACCTCGGGACAGGGGACCAGTAATGCAACGATTGACTGGCAAATATATGGTAATGCCGTTGTCGGATTAACAGGGACCAACACTACCACAGGCTGCTTTTCATCCTCATCACTACAGGTAAACGTAAAACCTAAGCCAAACCCGGTCTTCGTTCCCTGTTTCGATTTGTTTACAACGCCGGGAGCCCGGAAAATCATCCTTCGCGGGGGAGCGCCACTTCTTCCTGTCCAGGGAGTTTTTTCGGGGAACCGCGTCTCGCTTAACGCTTTAACCGGGAATTTTGAATTTGATCCATCAGGGGCAAGTGCCGGCGTCTACCCGGTAACCTATACCTACACAAATACCTATGGTTGTCCGGCGAGTTCTTTGCCGGTTAACATTACGGTCCAGAATAATCCGTTTTTTTGCGGAGGACCACTTACAGATATCCGTGACGGGAAAACATATAAAACAGCCACTATTGCAGGCCACTGCTGGATGACCCAAAACCTCGGCTACGGGACTCCACTGGTCACCACACCGGTCCCCCCTCAGTCGGATAATTGCCTTGCCGAAAAATACTGTGCACCTGCAGATATAACCTGCACAACTTATGGCGGGTTATACCAGTGGGATGAAATTATGGATTATAATTCAGTCTCCGGGGCAAAGGGACTTTGTCCGCCCGAATGGCACCTTCCGTCAGATGCGGAATGGCAGCAGCTCATCGACAACATCCTTCCCGGGATTGGTTCACCCGATGCCAATGCACTTGTAGCCCCTGAACTGACCGATCCGTTTCTATTAAACGGCTTTTATGCATTGCTGCCTGGAATAAGCTTCATGGATTATACCTGGGCATTTACCTCGGGACCTGTCAGGGCCACTATGTTCTGGAGCTCGGTGCCGTCTGGTTCTGACCATGCTACCGCGCGGGGGTTAAATGTTTACACTCCCAGCATCTCCAGGTATGTTTCAAGCAGGGCAAATGGGTTTTCTGTAAGGTGTGTGAAGGACTGAAACGATGCTGTGCCTGGGTATATTAACAGGAAACCATGTTTTTTTTTTATTATTGCAGGTTCAAATTTCCATTTGTACGACATCAATATGAAGAATGGATCGGTCGCCTTTTTGATTCCGCATTTAAAACAGATCCTGGCGTTATTCCTGGTTTTTTCATTTTATCCATGTGCGGCGAGCGGTGTGCCCTCCATATGCCTGACCTCTTCCAGCGTGATGGAGACTCCAGGTGAAACTGTTGTTTTCGGGAAGGTGGAGATAGAATCACAGCAACAAATTTCCGGTTTTGTAAAAAAGGAATTCCGCAGTGATTCACTGTTTACCGGTTTGCCTGCGACGGACTCAACCGGTAATCCGGATGTTCCTGTCGTCGTCATTCCCTGTGAGTCTGCAAAGATAGCCTGTACCGGCAATATTTACACCTTCCCGTCGGGCACCTCCGGAACGACTCCAAATCCTGTGGGGGGCTATCCCAATTACGGGTGCCTGGGTTCCCGGCCAGGCCCGGCATGGTATTATATGCAGGTCGGTATTGCCGGGGACATCATCCTCACCATTTCCCAGGTAAACCTTGCTGGGAGCCCCATGGATATCGATTTTGTCTGCTGGGGACCATTCACAAGCCTGTCTGAGGGCTGTGCCTCAGGACTAACCCTCGGCAATATTGTTGATTGCAGTTTTTCACCTGTCGCTACGGAGACCTGTCATATATTGAATGCCCCGGCCGGCAAGTTCTATATACTTCTGATGACCAATTTTATAGGAGCGCCGGGATGGATTACATTTTCGCAGACCGGGGGAACCGGTGTCACAAACTGCAACCCTGTTATCCATTGCACCATGATAGCCATGACGCATAATGCTTCTGCGTGTAACCCGTCAACCAATACTTTTTCAGTTTCAGGAAATGTCGAATTCACCAATCCCTCTCCAACCGGCACACTGACCGTCACCGACATTACGGCGGTCCCTCCTGTTTCGCAAACCTTCAGCACTCCCCCGTTTACAAGCCCAAAGGCCTATAACCTGACAAACATCCCGTGCGACGGGGCGATCCATTCCCTGACTGCAGTTTTTTCAGACAGCACAAACTGCACCCTTACGCAGCAATTTACCTCACCTGAGGCAATCTGTCCGCAAGCCCATATAAGCGGAGGAGGGACCATCTGCAACAACGGGATCCAGCAGGCAACGGTATCCGTCACATTTCCTTCCGGATCTCCACCATTTACATTCATTTATGCAATAGATGGGGTAAGCCAGGCGCCGATAATCTATAACAACACCACGCCATACCAGATATTCACCGCCATTCCCGGGGTCTACACACTGGTTTCGGTTTCAAACCAGGGTTGCCCCGGCGGTACAGTCTCAGGAAGTGCTTCCGTTGCGGTAAACCCATTGCCAACTGCAGGAATTAGCGGTACGGCAGCAGTATGCATCAATGATCCGTCACCCCTGGTCACCTTTACCGGAGGATCTGCCACACCTCCATATACCTTTACCTACAATATTAACGGGGGGGGCATTCAAACCGTCTCTACAACTTCAGGAAACACGATAACAATAGCAGTCCCGACATCTTCACAGGGAAGTTTCATCTACAACCTTGTCAGCGTGCAGGATGCAAGTTCCACTTCGTGTTCGCAACTGCAAACCGGGAGTGCAGCTGTGACGGTCGCACCTGTCCCGGTACCTGCCATCACCGGGCCTGATACTGTTTGCCCTAATTCAGTAAACGTTTATTCCACGGAACCGGCCATGACAGGGTATCTCTGGACCGTATCAGCAGGCGGCTCGATCATCAGCGGAGGATCGACAAGCAGTATCAGTGCCTCCTGGCCGACGACAGGAACCAAAACCATTTCGGTTAATTACACCAACGCTTCAGGATGCAGCGCTGCATCTGCAACATCCTATAATGTTAAAGTTTTCCCGCTGCCGGTAACGACAATTACTGAAGGATCCGGTCCGGCATGTGAGTCACTCCCGCACACCTACCTGGTTCCTGCCGACCCAACCTCAGCTTTCATCTGGACAATCAACCCGGCCTCTTACGGAACTATTATTTCAGGCCAGGGAACCAATGTTGCCGGTATCAAGTGGCTTGTCGCCGGGAATGCCATGGTTGGAGTCACCGGCACTACCACTGCATCCTGTGTGGCCTCCTCAACCCAGCAGGTCCAGATAAAACCCAGCCCGAACCCGGTCTTCACTCCTTGTTTCGATCTGACGACAACTCCAGGTGCCATGAAAATAATCCTGAGGGGCGGGTCACCATCTTTACCGGCACAGGGCGTTTATTCGGGGACACACGTTGCATTAAATGCCCTCACAGGGAACTATGAATTTGACCCCTTCGGGGCCACTGCCGGAAGTTACCCGGTTGTTTACAGCTACACCAACACCTTTGGTTGCCAGGCAGTCACTGCAGCAGTTGATATTACAGTTCAGAATAAAAACTTTTCCTGCGGGGGCAACCTGACAGATGTGCGTGATGGGAGAACTTACAAAACAGCATTCCTTGCCGGCCATTGCTGGATGACCCGAAACCTGAATTATGGAGCGGCCCTGCTCAATTCACCATTACCGCCCCAATCGGAAAACTGCCAGCCGGAAAAATACTGTGCCCCCGGTGATGCCTCAGGGACCATGTACGGCGGGCTTTACCAATGGGATGAAATAATGGATTACACAGTTACGGCAGGGGCAAAAGGCCTTTGTCCTCCTGAATGGCACCTGCCTTCTGATGGAGAATGGCAGCATCTGATCGATAACCTGATTGCCGGAATCCCGGCTCCCGATGCCAATGGGTTTGTTGCCCCCTGGATGACCGACAGTTTTCTTGCCAACGGGTTCCATGCCCTGCTGGGAGGGTTCAATTACATGGACAATACCTGGGCCTTTAACACAGGCGCCAATACTGCCACCATGTACTGGACTTCCACAGGGAATGGCAATGACCGTGCCGTGGCACGTGGCATCAATTTCTATAATCACAGCATTTCTAAGTATATTTCAAGCAGGGCCAATGCATTTTCGGCGCGTTGTGTTAAGGATTAGTCCATAATTAGTGTAACTTTACATGACTTTTTGAACTTCAAGAGAATGAAATTCCGTGTTTTGTTCGTTCCTGTTTTGATTGCATTCATGGTTACAGGCATAACCACTGAATCATTATCGCAATTATCCGTCAATACAGGTACAGCAATCAGTCTCACTCCCCAGCAGTTTGTTCAGACCTACCTGGTGGGGACAGGTGTAACCATCTCTAATGCGCTTTATAACGGCTCGTCCGAACCGCTTAACAGTTCACTGCGCACCCCTCCCAAATACCGTGACCAGATCGGTTCATTCACAACAACCGGAGGTGCACAAACTGAACTCGGGATAAGCGGGGGGGTTATCATGTCGTCGGGCTATGTAGCGAAAGCAATTGCTCCCAACAATCCATCCGATGACATGGAGGGGACCAACTCTCCCTTTGAGAGTGATCCTGACCTATACATCCTGGCAAACAAGGAGATTAATGACAAATCGGTCCTGGAATTTGATTTTGTCCCTGAAACAGATGTGATCACCTTCAGGTATGTTTTCAGTTCACTTGAATTTGACAATTACTGCGGCTCAAACTACAATGATGCCTTCGGACTCTTCCTTAGCGGCCCGGGTATCGCAGGCGGGCAGGGATTTACCAACAATGCCGTTAACATAGCGGTGCTTCCTGAAACGATCGCCTATGTGACCATTGCCAATGTTTGTGCCGCCGACAACGGGAATACGGGAAAAGGCACCTATTCCTGGTGGAATGCGGCAAAGACCTATTTTTCATATAACCGGCTTACCTACGTTCTCACGGCCAGCTACCCGGTTACGTGCAACCAGACCTACCATATGAAGTTCGCCATAGGAGACGCCTACGATGGAATCCTGGATTCAGGGGTTTTCCTGGAACAAAACAGCTTCTCGAGCAACAGTGTAATGGGCTCAACGTCGCTCTCCAATCCTCTCACCGGTCAGTACCTTGTGGAAGGGTGCGGCACAGCTACCCTTATTTACTCTGTTGCCCAGACCCACCCAACCAACCTGACGATTTACCTTTCCATCGACCCTCTTGGCACTGCAAACCAGGCTGACATCCTGCCAAACCCGTTCCCGACCGAAATCGTATTGCCTGCCTATTCAATCCAGACGGCTCCGATCCTGATCCAGGCTGTTTCGGACGGGCTGACTGAACCAGTTGAAACCCTGATCATCGATGCCACCACCACCACCTGCAATGTCACCAATACCGAAACGACCGAGATGACAATAAAGGATGTCACCCCAATGGTTATATCGGCTGTCAACAAAACGATCTGTGACGGAACGCCAGCAGTCCTGACTGCCGTTGTTACGGGAGGGCAGCCAATCCTGCCTGCCAGTACTTTCAATTATTTATGGAATACAACAGCCACGACACAATCCATTACGGTTTCTCCTCCCCTTGGCCATACAGTCTATTCGGTAACCGCCACTGATGCCTGCGGGCAGGCGGGATCGACCGCCACTTATGTTGATTCAGGCATAATCCCCGCTTCAACATCGCCGATAACCGGGATAAATACTGTTTGTACCCCGGTTACGGGAGTCACCTACTCGATTCCCCCGATGACCGGTGCTGATTCATATATCTGGACCGTTCCTGCAGGAGCCGCCATTACCTCCGGCGGGAGTACCAACACGATAACCGTTGATTTCAGTATCTCTTCGGTTTCAGGGGTGATCACGGATAAAGGGACCAACAGCATCTGCGGTCCGGGGCAGCCTGTATCCCTCGCCATCAATGTGGCTCCCAATCCGCAGGCAGCGGGTTCCATCAC
>JBAXFZ010000186.1:0-8079 GCA_037139685.1 Bacteroidota bacterium | reverse complement strand
CTGTTCTTCCGCGGAGGTGGCGGCAGCCAGTTTCTTCTGGGCTTCCGTCATCATTTTATCCAGTTTTTTTGATTTGAATGCATGCAGGGCAAGCATGACGTGCATGTGCAGCCGGGTCTCTTCGGTGGTGATCATGATGTTGTTCTTCAGCCAGTTCTGGCTCAGTTCGTAGGGGGTAAAGACGAGGTTGACCGCTGCATTTGAAATTTCGGGGTTGCTGTGCGAAAGAAACCAGGTCCTGTCGGGAATTGCATCCGTTTCTGAACCCTTAACATATTCATCGAAAATGGTTTTAAAAACAGGGTTTTCAAAGACCATTTCATCCTGGACGAGGTCGTTAAGCACGTAATCGGCTACCTGGACCGGGAGTTCCTCCTCATCGGTACTTTTGAGTTTGATCCGGATGATATCGTGCCCGTAAAGCAGTAACAGCCGGATAATCTCTCTCTCCTGGTATTCGGCCGAGTCAAGGTCAGTTTCAAGCTGGGGTTCCGCCGTAACCTGCTCCTCCTGCAAAACCTCAAGCTCCCTGTCGGTTTCGGGTGAACCCTTTTTAAGCTTGGCCCGCAGGATTTTGTTGAGTTCGCTCATGAGCACCTGCTCCGATATGGCCATCAGGGCCGAGCACTCCTTTACATAAACCGTACGCGATATCCGGTCGGGAATCAGGCCGATGGTGTTGACTATCTCCCTGATCAGGGAAGCTTTTTTGATCGGGTCATTCTGGGTTTCGCCCAGCAGCAGCCGGGTCTTGAAGAGGATAAAGTTGGCGGCGTTCTTACCGACGAATTCCTCTACCTCCGACGGGTGGTGTTTGCGGGCAAAGGAATCGGGATCCTCCCCGTCGGGGAAAAGGACGATTTTTACATTGAGTCCCTGTTCAACGATCATGTCGATCCCGCGGAACGAGGCCTTTATCCCGGCCGGGTCGCCATCGTAAAGGATGGTGATGTTAGAGGTGTACCGCTGGATCATGTGCACCTGGTCGTGCGTGAGCGAGGTTCCTGACGACGCCACCACGTTTTCGATGCCGGCCTGGTGCATCGATATCACATCTGTGTAACCCTCCACCAGCAGGCAGTTATCCTTCGAAATGATGGCATTCTTTGCAAAGTAGATCCCGTAAAGGGTTTTGCTTTTGTTATAGATCTCCGATTCGGGCGAATTGACATATTTCGGCCGGTTTTTATCGGCCCCGAGGATGCGTCCCCCGAAACCGATCACCCTGCCGGAAGCGCTGTGAATAGGAAAAATCACGCGGGAATGAAAACGGTCGTAGACCCGGTTGTCCTTCTCAAGCGAGAGCCCCGCCTTGATCAGGAGCTCCTTTTTATACCCGTTTTGCGCTGCATTTTCCGAAAAGGCATCCCATTTAAGGGGGCTGAAACCCAGCTGGAATTTTTGGATAAGATCCTCCCTGATACCCCTTTCCCTGAAATAGGATAACCCGATCGACTTTCCCTCTGCGGTATCATGAAGTGTTTTGGTGAAGAACTGCTGTGCAAAGAGGGTGATGTTATAGAGACCCTCTTTTTCATTCAGCTCCTGGATTTGCTCGGGGGTCTGCTCCTCCTCCTCAACCTCGATGTTGTATTTCCGTGCGAGGTATTTCAGCGCTTCGGGATAGGAGAAGTGCTCGTGTTCCATGATGAAATTCACCGAATTCCCCGCCTTCCCGCAACCGAAACATTTGTAGATCCCCTTGGCGGGTGAAACGGTGAAGGAGGGTGTTTTCTCGTTGTGAAACGGGCACAACCCGAGCATGTTCACGCCGCGCCGGCGCAGGTTCACATAATCACCGATCACCTCCTCGATGCGGGCGGTGGTTATGATGTTATCAATGGTGTCGCGGTTGATCATGGCAAAATCACTTCCGGCGAAGGTACAAAAATAGTAATACCGGGAGGAACAGAAGTTGGGTTTTCCTTTCCTGTTTCCTCCCGGTATTGCCTTTGTAAAATAAAACCAACCCCTTTATCAGTGAGAAATAATCACCTTGATAATCCTGTTTTCCAGCTGTCCGGTTACCCTGAAAAAATAGACCCCTGGTGGGTATCCCGAGAGATCAAGGTTGATGGCCCGGGCATCGGGATCCCGGCGTATCAGAACGGTTTCTCCCTTGTAATCCATGATTTGCAGAAGCAGGATGTTCCGCTCTGATTCTACGTGTACAATGCCGGTTGCCGGGTTTGGATAGACCTTTATTCCGTTCCCGGGTTTCCCCGGAATACCGACAGTGTTCACCACGATGGTATCGCTGCCAGGTGATTCGCACAAGGGTGCGGATGACGTGGGATCGTCGGATATGGCCGTCACATAGTAAGAATAAATACCCCCTGCCGCCGGGCCGGTATTGTCAGTGTATGTTGTCCCGGTAACCGGGGTTTGATTCCTGAGGATGAAGGGTGGAACACCTGTTGAACCGGTTCGGTAAACATTGTATCCTGCAGGTCCCGTCGATCCTGTACAGGCCGGGGCCGCCCATGAAAGGTTGGTCTGTAGCCCGTTTACCGAAAAATTCAGGGACTGCGGAGGCGTGCAGATACCGTAAACATTGATGTTGTCGATATACCAGTGAAGGATGTCGCCCGAATTTACGCCAAAAGCGACAAACCTGAGCTTAAATCCCTTGCCCGACACGGCAGAAAGGTTGAGGTGGAGGGTTGTCCAGTCAACGGAGCCGTTGTTTGCAAGTAATTTGAGCAGGTGCCAGTCGTTGTCGTACCAGGCCTCAACCTTCATCTTCTCATTCCCGGTGGCATTGTGGTCGGCGAGTTTATAGTCGAAGTCGAGCCACAGGGCGGCGCATTTCCAGCTAAAGGCATCAATATTGTCGCTTACCATGGCATAGCTGTAGTTGTTCCTGACAGGCTGCCAGCTGAAATCGGCAAAAGGAGCGTTGCTTTTTAAAAAGGTGCTGATCCCCCAGTTGCCCTGGTTGGGCGCAAATGTCCAGTTATGGTAGGTAAAGTTTCCCTGTTCAAAGCCGTCATGAAAGGGCACGGGGAAGCCGCAATGCACGGTATCCGGGGCCTGGTCCAGAAGTATGAGTGAGGTTCCTGTCTGCCCCGTGAAACCATATACGCCAAGATTATACCTGGACCTGACACCATAGGTGTAAATCCCCGGGCTCAGGCCGTTGTCATAATATTCAAGGGAGTCGGGGCCGTTGTTGGTGTGAATGTAAGCGCCGTTTCGGTATATATCGTAGCCTGTCAGGGCGGTCAGGGCAACCGGGTCGTCCGGTTTATCCCAGCCAAGATGGCCCGTGCACTCCAGCGGGGTCACCAGCAGGTTTTTCGGTGGATACAAAAACTTTGCAGTGAAGGTATCGCAGATCGCCGCTGACGGTCCCCCGTTATAAACGGCCCTGACGCAAAACTGGTAGGGATGCCCGTAAATCACCTGCTGGGGCGGGATATAAGTGAAAGTGTCTGTCACAAAAGCGGCCAGGGTGTTATTGATGGCAACGGTATATCCCAACATGCATCCGGGAGCGCCAGAGACGCTGTCGTGGCCGGAAATCCTGATGTTATCCACGCCCCAGTAATTGATACTATAGGTATCAACACCTGAAGCACGAAACCGGATCTTAAAACCGTTGCCAAACAATCCGGTAATATCGAGGGTTTCAGTGGTCCAGGGGAAGCTGCCGTTCTGGTTGTCATATACTTTTAAAGCAGACCAGGTTGTGCCGTTCCACAATTCAACGGCCATGGTGTTTATGTTGGTTGTCCCGGCATTACTCAGGGTAATATCATAACTCAGGTGAACCTTTGGTGCGTCAACACCGGTGATCAGTTTGCTTGTCAGGGTCTGGCTGCAGTTGGTGCATTGGGGCGCCCAGCTGAAAATCGCCGAAGGGGCCGGGTTACCGATCGTATTCGAGATCTGCCAGTTGTTTCCGCCGCTGACAATCCACTGGTTGGTGGCAAAACTTCCGCTTGACCAGGTTTCAAAAAAGTAATCGTAGGTGACCCTGGGCGGGTTCCAGGTTGCAAGTAAACTCTGGTTGTTTATCGACAACCCTGTCGGAGCAGGCTTTGCTTCCGTAATATTGAATGTGATCGTGGTATCGCCGTTTATAAAAATATTGACCAGGTTCACCGACAAGCATGAGAACTGCGAATAGCTGAAGCTGTAGTTGCCTTTCCAGATACCTCCGCGCTGGCCGTGGCCCGTGCTGTCGAGATGGATCGTGTACATCGTGTCGGGATAGGCTGCATTCGTGAGCCGGACATCGGTGTTTTTCCCGCATTTCGAACAATCTGAAGTCGACTGGACGGAGACAGTGGCGGTATAATTTTTCCCCAGGACATTAGAAAAAGAGGGGCCTGAGAGTCGTGATCCCGGGGGGTAGACTGCCCTGACAGCCCACCGGTAGGGTGCCGACGGAAGGCCTGGCCAGCTGTTATCTGCACAGTTTGCGGCATTGCCTGTGTAAATCGAAGTCCAGGCGGCAGTGTTGCTTTCCTGTCCCTGCAGCAGCCTCCATGCCTGGTAGGAGGGGGTGAAAGCGGAATTGTCGAGCAACACGGGGCCTCCCGTACCTGTCATAACCGCCCGCATCATGTAATTGTGCGATGCAGGCACCCATGGGCCGCTCCCGGTAACAAACCTCGACCAGCTGCGCAGCTGGGAGCTGTTCGTATCGATGCCCATCCCGCAGCCATGGGGAGGGATGCCCCCCTGTTTCATCACCAGGTAAAATTCCCCGGAATTGATGCTGACGGGTGCAGTAAAGGTAAAATTAACCCAGCCGAACCCGGTTGGAGCCACAGTGGCGCTGTCGAGCAGGGTGCCGGGGACACCGCCCGGACCGTCGGCTTTGGCTGCATAAACCGTGAAACTCTGCAAAGGCTGCGCGTTGGCGGGATAATCGGAGGATTTACCAATATTGATATTTCCGCCGGTTACCTTTGCCGGCCATCCCAGCGGGGTGAACTTCACGGCATCCAGGTTGCCGGCTGAAGCCCATACGGTGAAATCCTCCTGTGAACTGTCGTCATAAAGCAGCTGGTAATTGCCCTGCGGTACCTGCCAGCCCAGGTTGACAGCGGTAGGATTGGCCGGGTTGTTCAAAGCTGCCGTAACAGTGCCGGGCGGGTTTGCCGTGCAAAACAGGGCTAAGTTGTATGTAGTGGTTGTATTGGGAACAAAGGTAAAGGTCCCCGAGAATGTTTCATATCCTGTTTTGCTGATCAACACCTGCTGAGTGCCTGCCACCGTGATACAGGGCATCAGGAAAACGCCGGCACTGTTGGTCATTGCGGAGTTCGGCCCTCCTGAGAACAGGCTTACAAGCGCCCCGGCAACCGGTGCACCGGTGCAGCCATCGGTAATGGTGCCGGTGAAAACGGGAGACGGAGCCATCGACATGTTGGCGGTGGTAATATTGCCGGCGGTAAGTGCTACGGTCAGGGCATTGGGCGAATAGCATCCGGCGGTGCAATAGAGCGTCGCAGATCCCGCGGAAAGTCCGTACATGGCGTAGAAACCATCCGACATGGAGGTGTCGGCAGCAGCTCCCGCCGCCACAGCTGCGCCGGCAACGGGCGAAAGGGTATTGACATCCCGGATATACCCGCTCAGAACTGCACCGGTGGCCGATGTGCCACAGGTAACATGCACAAGGTCGAGCGCGCAGTTGTTGCCGTTGGCAGAGGTAAACAGGAATGCAACGTAGAGAAGTGGTTTGTTGTTCGCAGCAGCAGGGAGCCACTGGTGTTTGAGCTTCCAGCCGGGTACCGCGTTGTACCGGGAAAAGGTGCCTGCGGTGGTCCAGTTGGTTCCATCCAGCGACCATTGCACCTCAACCTTGTCGTTGCTTGTTGCCGAGCCCGGGTCTTCGTACCAGGCAAAATCAACCAGGACGCCGGCATGGCCGGTGGTTGAAAGGGCCGTTGTTGATTTCAGGCGGGTCGATCCGCCGGCAATGCTGAAAGAGTTGTACCTTACAAACCTGCTGCCGTCGAAAGCACTGCTGATCGTCGGGTTGGCAGAGTTGCTTACAAATGTAATCCCCGTAATGGTTCCTGTGACCTGTTCGATGACCCAGCCCGACGGAGGGGTGGTGCCTGAACCGGTTTCAAAACTCTCGGTAAGCAGGGGGGTGATTTGTTGTGCGGTACACGGAAGAATGACAATAACAACTGATGATACGAGGATCATCAGCAAGGCTGTAATTCTTATTATGGGTTTCATGGAAGAAATTATAGATAACCCAAAGATAAGCTATAATGAATAAATTTCGGCAGGGCTGTAAAAAAAAAGCAAAATGCCATAAGAGAAACCTGGTTTAATCCGGATATTCCATCAGGTAATGCGCAATTCCCGCCTCCGTGAATTTTTCACCAACCCTGAAAAACCCGTTCCTCTCATAAAACGAAACGGCGGCCACCTGTGAATGGAGGTAGATGGTTTTTTCGAGTGGGCATACATCTTTGAGCACCTCCTTGAGAATCACCTCACCTATGCCGCGGTTACGGAATTCAGGCAGCACGGCAAAACGTTCCAGTTTTATCCCTTTCCCGGTTTCGCGCCAGCGTGCAGTGGCGATGGCCTTTTCGCCCAGCAGCAGCAGGTAATGTTGAGCAGATTCCTCGTTGTCATATTCAAGCGCCGGATCCACCCCCTGCTCCTGCACGAAAACTTTTTTACGGATGGCATATGCCTTTTCAGCCATCTCAGTATCCCCGAAAGAAAATCTTTTTACTTCGAACATGGTTAGTCAGTGTGAAAGGATAATTATACCGTCAAAGGTACAGTTTCCCGGCCGGCCCGGGTGAAATTCGTCAATTCCCGGAACCCGAGATCATATAAAAGCTCTTTTGTTTCTGTAAACAACAAAGATATTTCATGCGGTTTATGTGCGTCCGACGATAGTGTTATGGGAATGTTTTGCTGAAATAATTTTTTAAGGATGGCCGGTCCCGGGAAAAGTGTCTCCGAGCGCTTTTTATAGATTCCACGGGTGTTGACCTCCACCACGCACCCTGTTTCTTTGATCAGGCCGAGGGTTTCATCTACCAGTTCCACATACCAGGGGGCCTCTTCCGAAAAATAGCGGTCGCGGTTATACATTTTGATCTTGTCGAGATGCCCGACAATGTCGGGTTTCTGGATAGCCACCATCTCCTGGATCTGGCGGTAATAGGCGGTTACACCCTTCCGGATATCACCGTTGAAAACCCCGGTGAGCCCGCGGTCATAAATGGCAATGTCGGGGCCGTCGATAAACCAGAGATGACCGGGATCGGAATTTCTCACCAGGTGCACCGAACCAATAGTATAGTCAAGTGCAAGCAGTTGCCGGTATTCGTTAAAAGTACGGGTGATTCCCGGGATGAAATCGATTTCGAGGGCAAGCAGAATCTGGATTTTGGATTTACCTGCCGGGTCGGAGGCTCCTGGTCCGCCGGCAGAGTACAGGGCTTGCAGCTCACGGATGGTTTCACCGTAGGCCTGCAGCTCCTCCTCCCGGATGGCGAAGCTGTTTTCGAAAGGTACCGGCGAATGGTCACTGAAGCCCAGGGTTGTAAATCCCTGGCGGAGGGCCTCTTCAATATAGGCTTCAGGTTCGGCGGAACCATCGCTGAACCGTGTATGGGTGTGCAGGTTGAACAACATAGTAATGGTTGAATGGATTGTGAAAAAATTTTTTCCGGACCAGGGTCCGGAATTACTGATTGGCAATAATCTTGTAAATTTTATCGGCCCGGCGCAGGAAAAGGTCGACAGAGATGCTGCAATACTCCCCCTTAACCGTTTTTTCAACGGGTTGGAGTTCCACGCGGATCTCCGGGATGGTCAGCTCGAGCACGCCGGTGGTCGGACCCTGTATATAGACCCGGTCGCCGGGCTTCAGATGGCCCGATTCCATCTTGATTTCAGCCACCTTTAACCGGGTGAAATAATTGGTGATCTTGCCAACATACTCCTTGTATTCTGTTGCAACCGATCCGTGCTGCCCGGCCCATTCACCCATGTTGCGTCCAAGGTAATAACCCTCCCAGAATCCGCGTTTATAAACAGAATTCAGCCGTTGTGTCAGCATCTTAGCCTTACCGGGGGTAAAAG
>JBAXFZ010000185.1:0-8133 GCA_037139685.1 Bacteroidota bacterium | reverse complement strand
TCCTGCATTGCTGCAGCGAATCGGAGGTAAGCAGCGGCCCTGCATTGGAGATGCCCCGGATGGTTCCGCTCCTGACCAGCTGCTGAATCCTGCCGGAAATCTGCTCCTGGTTGCGCAGAGTTTGTTCCAGGGTATTGCCGGTGGCAACCAGGTAAACATTTTTCAGTTTATAGCTGCTTATTTTATCCAGGTCTGTCTCGGCTTTTGCGAGCTTCGGGGTTAAAAAGCTCAGGGAGGCCATGTTTCTCTCAAATTTAACTTTCCCTGCAAAGAAGACGGAAAGCAGCCCGATAAGAAGGAACGCCCCGATGAGCCACCTTTTTTTATCATATTGAATGGAGGCCAGGCGGTCGACAAAGATCAGCCGCTGTACGTTTTTTATCCTTAACAGCTTTCCGCCAAGCAGATGCGGAAGAACAAGCAATGTAAACAGGGCAGCGCCGACCACGCTGATTGCCGCGAACCAGCCGAGATCCTGAAGCACAACGGAACGCAGGAAGGTAAGGCAAATGAAGGCGCCTGCCGAGGTCAGGCTGCATAGGGCGATGGTGAGCGACATCTCCCTGATGGTCAGCTCAACATCCTGCCGTCTCCTGAAATGGTTTACCAGGTAAAGCGAATAGTCAACGATCAAACCGAGGATGATTGAGCCAATACCGAGCGAAATGGCTGAAATCTTACCCTTAAAGACATAGAGTACGGCCAGGGAGAGGGCCCCTCCGAAAACGGCTGGCAAAAAGCCCATCAGCGGTACCCTGAAATTCCTGAAATACCATCCGATCAGCAGGAATATCAATACAAAGGCGATCAGCAGGGTGAGGATGATGTCTCGCTTGAGCTGCCTTGCGTTGCACACCGCGATGGCAGCACCGCCGAAATATTGCGCCCTGATTGCAGGCCCACCTCCTGCGGATAACCGAAGGATAATTTCATCAAGGGCGGTCACCAGTTTGTCATTCTGGTGCGTCTCCCCGGCAGAGTTGGCGGGCACGATGATGATGATAAGGTGACGTAAATCGCTTGTATAGATGCACCCGTTCCGGATATCAAAATTATCGCTGACCCGCAGCGACTTCAGTTTCGAAAGCGCCATATTGGAAATGCCAAGCGGATCCTGCCGGATATGCTTTTTCAGAACCATGCTTGCAGGGGAGACAAGTATTTTGTAGTCCTGCTGCAGCGCTTTTTCAATGGATGCGGGCTGCAGGATGGAATCGAGCGATGCGTAACCCTGTTCATCATAAAATGTCGGAAGGTGATCCATCACCAGCTCCATCAGGCTGACCATGGCCGAATCGGAGGTCCTGAAGGTAATACTGCGGATGATGGCAGTGTCGAAGCGGGCATTGAGGGAGTCGACAAATTTCCGGCCGAAGGATCCCAGTTCATCCGGGTTGGCAGGCGCCACCGAATCGGCCAGGGAAATATCGACGATCAGCTTGTCGGTCAGTTTCAGGTTCCTGATAACATAGCCAGTATGTTCATTTTTATCGGGGCCCGAAACAGACTGGGAGATATCTTCGTCAAAGCTGATTTTCGAGGCGAGTATCCCGATCAGTATGAATATATGTACCAGGAGCAGGCAGAAAATAATCCTCCTGTGTTGAAAATAGCGGTATATGTGCAGGAAAAAATCAGACATGTCTCTTCCTGAAAATAGTTAGGAACAGGTAGGTGACCGGGCCGAAAACAAGGGACAGGAGGGCGCCGAGTATAACGCTTCCTAATAGGTACTGGATCAGGTTGTCCTTGATCCACTGGAACCCGATCCCGTGAAAGTAGGAAACATGTGCCATGTTAACCCCCATCACCCATCCCCCTAGAAAATAGCTGGCAAAGATGATGAATGGCAACATGGGCGGAAGGCTGATGTTGGAGGCTGTGACAGTAATGAACTTGTTCAGCTTGAAAAGATGGGCCAAGCCGAAGGCGGTTAAAATCTGCCAGCCCCAAATGGGGGTTACGCCAATGAAGAGGCCAAGGGCTACCGAAAGGGCAAGTTTCAGGTTTGAATCCTGGCTGTTGACCATGTATTCCATGAAAAACTCGCGGATTGATTTTTTTCGCAGCCCTTTAAAAAACGACAAGGGGCGCACCCAGAGCAGCGCCATGAAGACAAGGATGCTGTTGGCGATGCTTACCCGGGTAAAATCCCTGAATTTCCTGAAATGGGAAACCCGGATCTCCTTAGGTGCATAATAGACCTTAACCGGAACTGAAAGAATGCTGACATCCCGCCAGGCCAGGCGAACAAGGATTTCAACCTCGAATTCATATTTTTTTGATACAAACCGCCTAATCTCCCTGATCCTGTCAAGGGGGTAAAGCCGGTAGCCTGTCTGTACATCAAGGATCGTGATACCCGTTTCGACCTTAAACCAGAAGATCGAAAATTTATGGCCGAAACTGCTGGTACCCGGCACATCATCCCTGCCCATGTCGCGGGCGCCCAGGATCATCGAATCGGGCTGCTGCTGCACAAGGTCGAGGAAGAGGGGAAGGTCGTCGGGAAAATGCTGGCCGTCGCTGTCGATGGTGATGGCATAGCGGTAACCGCGGCTGATAGCATGGTTAAACCCCTGGCGAAGGGCCCAGCCTTTGCCGGTATTTAACGGAATGGTGATTTTCTGAATGACATCCATCCGTTCCAGGATGGATTTCGTGGTGTCGGTCGATCCGTCATCAACAACGATAACCGCATCGGTATACGCCAGAACACCCTGAATAACACTCTCCAGCGCATGATCGTTGTTATAGGTCGGAATTATGATGCAGCAGCGGAGTTCGTCGAATTTTTGCCGCACAAGGGATAAATCAACCATAGGGTGTTTGAAACAATTGAGACGGTTTAAAGGAACAAATATAGGATAATTCATCGAGAAGGCAGGTGTTGTCCTTTCAGGGAATTGATTAATTTTGTCCTGGCTCAACTGTTTGGAGAGCCTGAAAGCGATAGCCAGCCCATGAAGATCCTGCTTATAAATCCCCCGAGATCGCCTGAAAACAACATTCTGAAATTCGCATCGGAACAGGCGAGACCGTTTATCCATAAAAAGCTGATCGGTCCGCCGCTCGGGCTGCTTACTATTGCCGCAGCTGTAAAGGATCATGATGTAACCGTTTTTGACACTAAAGGTGAATACGACCATGAACCGGGTACCCCGCCGCTTGCCCAGCTGGTTGAACAACTGCTCAACAGGCTGCAGCCTGACCTGGTCGGGGTAACCGTGATCACCTCCGAATTTGACTATTGTATCGAGATTTTCCGGACTGTGAAAAAACAGAATCCGGCCATACTTACTGTTGCAGGTGGATTGCACGCCACCTTGTGTCCTGATGATTTTACAGACTCCTCCGTCGATATTGTTATCCCCGGCCAGTCGTCCAACATTTTCAGGGAGGTGGTAAGGGTGAAGGAAAAAGGCGGCAGCTTTTCTTCCATCCCGGGCATCCTGATCAATTCAAACAACGGCCTAAGAAAAACTGCCGGCACTCCGGCTCCCTGGGACGGGGCCGGGGAAGATTACCTCATGCCCGACCGCAGTCACCTCAAACGCTGGATCGGGACCTATAAAGTAGGAAACAATCCCTGGCCCAGCACCTACCTGTTCACCTCCCTTGGCTGCCCCTATAAATGCACCTTTTGCTCGATCTGGACCCAGTTTAAAGGAAAATACTGCCAGCGCTCGGTTGAAAGCCTGATTACCGAGCTTAAAACCATCGACGAATACCCGGTGGTCAGGTTTGCCGATGCAAACACGATCGTGGATGAAAAATTCATGCTGGAGCTTTTCCGCCGCATCGAAGAGGAGGGAATCAAAAAAACCTTCATCATGGATATCCGCGCGGATGTAGCCGCACACAGGCCCGACATCATCGAACGGCTTGCCAGGGGCGGCCTGAAGGTAGTCATCTGCGGCTTTGAATCATTCAGGGATGATGAGCTGAAACATTACCACAAGAACTCGCCTGCAAACGACAACCATGAGGCAGTGAAGGTTTTCCGGCAAAACGGCATCATGGTCCGCGGGAATTACGTGATCCCGACCGACTACAGCCCGGCCGATTTCGAGGCCCTTGCCGAATATGCCGACCAGAACAGGGTTGTTTATGCCGGTTATACCATCCTGACCCCCATGCCGGGCACTCTCTACCACCAGGAGGTTAGGGACAGGATCACCGATTATGATTACAGGAAATACAACTTCTTCAATGCCGTCATGAGGACCAAAATAGCTCATGATGAATTTCATGCAAGGGTGGCCGACTTATGGCTGATCAAACAGGGAACCGACGTTATCTGAAAAACGGGGAAACAGATGCAGACTGGCCGAAGGAACGCACTTCCCGGCCATAAATAAAGAGCATCATCGGCTGATCAATGACCCGAGACGGCTGAAACGGTAATTGCCGGGGATAAATTTTGAATTTTTAACAAGCCCTTCCGACGGCCCGCATTCGATAAACAAAGTGACATTACGGTTTATCATCACCTGTTGGGTTTCAAACCAATTCAGTGGATGGCAGAGATTCATGATCAATTCACCACGAAGAGATTCCGGAGTGACCAGTAATTGCTGGTTTATTAGCGACACCACGGGTGCATTGGGGGAGGAGATGTGAAGGTGGCTGATCTGCCTGCTGAAATCTTCAGCCCCCTCTTTTAGAAAACCTGAATGATAGGGAACTGTGACATCAAGGTTGTTGACAAACAGTGCACCTTCGGCCCGTGCATCCGAAAGCAATCGAGCCAGGCCGGCAGCCTCCCCCGATACCACGAAAGAGTGGGATGCATTCTGATTGACGATCTCAACCTTTGAAACGGGATTGCCGGTGAGCAGTTCCAGGTCGGTGCGACTGAGGCCTATCACCGTTCCCATCCCGTACTTACCGCCCCTGGTTGAATGGGCCATAGAATGGTAGGCTATTCTGATGAGTTCCAGCCCGGTTTCAAAATCTATCGCCCCTGCATCAAAAAGTGCGGCATAGATCCCCATGCTGTAACCGGCCGTAAATAACGGGGCTGTGGTAATATTCCTAAGGATGCCGGCAACAGTGCAACTGTAAATATAGGTGATATACTGGGTCCGGAGTTCATCGCCCGTAAAGGCGGGATCACTGAACTTAAATTGCGATAAAGAAGGATCGGCTGACGCGGCCCCGGCCCTGAGCCAGCCGGAGAATAACTCTTCAAAGCCAGGAAGGTGTTGCCCGGGATGATCCCGATAATCCCGGGTAAATGCCGGGAAGATGAATGACGAACAGGTATCGGGCAAAATGATTATTACGTTTATTGATTAAGGTCTAGAAGCCGGTTTTCATGCTCGATGATCAGCAGCTGCATTTCGATAAGCTGGCCGATGGTGGCTACAGGATGCTTTACCGCATACTTGCCGATCACCTTCAGTTCAATGTCGAGGTTGTATTTTTTCTTGAAAATTTCAATAAGTTCCAGGAACATCAGGGAATCCCCGTCGAGATCCTTGATAATATTGGTATTCTCATTGATCTGTGCAATATCTGCCTCACACTCGTCGGCAAAAAAATTGTACACGATCTCTTTGACTTCGCTCTTTGTACTTTCAGTTATTTTAGCCATGTATATATCGTTTGTTGCAAAAATATAATTTTTTCACAAAATTTCAGGAGTCCTCTTTTTTTAATACCAGGATGGCATTGTGGCCGCCAAACCCGAAAGAATTTGACAGGGCAATCCTTATATCTTTTGGTCTTGAAACGTTCGGCACATAATCCAGGTCAAGGTCAGGGTCGGGGTTGCGATAATTAATGGTGGGAGGGAGGATCCCGTCTCGGAGGCTCAGTGCCGTAATGATGGCCTCCAATGCACCTGCGGCGCCGATTGTATGACCCAGCATCGACTTTGACGATGAAACCGGGATCAGGCCTGCCTGTGCACCAAAAACCTTTTTTATGGCCATGGTCTCGTACCTGTCGTTCAGCTCGGTGGAGGTGCCGTGGGCATTGATATATCCGACCTGTTCCTTCCCGATTCCCGCATTCTGTAAAGCAAGTTCGATGGTATGGGCCATTCCTTCACCGTCTTTCATGGGAGCCATGATGTTATATCCTTCGCTTGTCAGTGCGTAGCCCGCGATAGCCGCATAAATGCGGCAATTCCTCGCAAGGGCATGTTCTTTCGATTCAAGCACCAGCACCCCTGCACCTTCACCGATAACAAAGCCGTCACGGTCGTATGAAAAGGGTTTGCTGGCCTGTTCAGGAGGGTCATTTGCAACCGACAAAGCGTAGAGCGCGTTGAACCCGTTGATCTCCTCCGCGTTGATGATAGAATCCGCTCCGCCGACAATGACAACGTCGGACTGACCATTCCTGATCATCTCATAGCCGAAGGCAATGGCATAGGCCGAGGAGGCGCAGGCGGTATTGACGGCAAAATTGGGTCCTGTAAGCCGGTATTCAAGTGAAATCCATGCCGGCATCGAATTTGTCATGGATTTGAAAACGGTGTTCTGAAGAGTGGTATCCTTTTCAGAACTCGAATTCCCGGTATTCACCACTCCCATGATAACACTGCAGCGGTTTCTGTCGACAGTTTCAAAATCAATTCCGGAATCTTCCACGGCTATTTTAGCTGCAGTAACGCACATCCGGGTAACCCTGGTCATCTGGCCAGCCGCCCGTTTTTTAATGTAACGGTGCGACAACTCCTCGAAAGCGGCGGGAACCTCCGCGGCTATCCTCGTAGCACATTCAGAGGCATCGAACAGGGTAATCTCTTTCACGCCGCTGTTCCCTGCCACGATGTTTCTCCAGTTTTCCTCCAAAGATAAACCCAGGGATGAGATCATGCTCATTCCTGTAATGACAACTTCCTGCGCCATAACCTGACTATTTCTGAAGGCTGACGGCCCACCTGCACATCATATCGATGTCGGCTTTTGTAGGAACCTTATCCGGGTTGTTTTTGCGCCATTTGCCTGTAGGCATGCCGCCTTTGGTAAGCTCCTTGCAAATTGCTCCTGCTTTATCCGCCTTCTTTGCCTGGTCGTAATTGTCCCAAACCGAGAAGTTCACCTTGCCTTTGGCCAGGAAGTTTCCGTCGGCCGAATGACAATCCATGCAGGTTTTCTGAACAAATTTCAACACGCTGTCGGGCAGGGAGGTGCCGGTAACGGCTGGCTGTGCGTTTTTAGAGCCGCTGGCCGTTGGCGGGTTTGAAACAAGCATGACAGCTATGAACAGGCCCAGCCCGATACATGAAATCAGGGTTATTTTTCTCATTGCAGTTAATTTTAGTTTTCACAAAGATAATAAGATAAAAATTGCATGAAATGAAATTTCACATTTAACCTTAAACAAATGAAATCTTAACAATAACCTGTAATTCCACGCCTCCAGGCTTTTAGTCCGGAGGGTTCAGCAGCAGTTTTTCGAACGGGCTCAGTTCGATGCCGAAATACTCTTCAAGGGCGCTGTTCATCTGGTCAACCGGGACAGAAGCACTTTGCGTGAATTTTTTGCAGGCACAGATCCAGGTCTGGCGCAGGTGATCTTCAATTTCGGCGGCGTGTTCAGGTTCATCACCCGGCTGTTCCGTCAGCGGGTATTTATGAAACCCCTCGTGGGTTTTAAACCCCAGCTTCCCCGCCGAAACAAGGCTGCCCAGAGATGCCAGGAACAAATCATATTTTTTCCTGTCGGGATAATGTGCTGTATAGTTAACAACGGCACTCTTCATGGTATCAAGCCCGACGCTGTCGCAGAAATCAAATACCCCGAATGCGAAAAAATATTTTTTCACCAGCTGATCCATCTGCAAAAAGGTGGATTCCCCGTCATGCACGACCTGGAAGGCTTCAACCTGGAAATCGAGGAAAATTTTGTTGAGAATAAAACTGTCAGGCTCCTCCAGGGTTATATACCTGCGTTTAATTGAATCCAGGAAAGACTCCAGTTCCAGGCGGGTTTCAGCCGACGTAGAAGGTGCCAGTGTGATTTCCACAATATTTTTAAGGGGAACCGGGTAAAAGAAATGGAGTCCTGCAACCTGGCGGCTTTCGCCACCGGGAATCAATGCCGACGGGTTGATGGAGGAGGAGCTGGAGGCAAAAATTGCCGAGGGTTTGACGGTTTTATCAAGCATCGCGAAGA
>JBAXFZ010000184.1:0-8175 GCA_037139685.1 Bacteroidota bacterium | reverse complement strand
AATATGCTTTCGCCATTCCGATCGCCGCGATGTTCATAAGCGATCTCGTTATAGGTCTGCATGCCAATATGCCTGCTGTCTACCTTGGTTTTGCCATCACGGTTCTTATTGGTATGACGATCCGGAAAAAAATCTCTGTGGGATCAGTTGTGCTGGCTTCATTTTCATCTGCGGTTATCTTTTTCCTGATAACCAATTTTGCATCCTGGCTTGCCAGCCCCTACTATCCGCAGACTGCCGCAGGCCTGGCTCAATGCTACGTGGCCGGCATGATGTTTTTCAGTGACACTGCCAATGGAATTTCATTCTTCATGAATGATCTACTCGGAACCACCTTTTTCAGTGCGGTATTCTATGGTGCCTTTTATCTTGTACAGATGAGGTTCCCGGTACTGGATAAATCCAGGTTCTAACAGAGAACTCCCTTCATCCCCCAGGGGTGAAGCCGGGAGTTCCGGAAACAATTAAATCCTATTTTCATTGAATCCAGGTTCAATGATTTTTCTATTTCCTTAATTCAATATTTCCCCTGATCCTGGCGGATTTATTTGATAATGAGTGCATGTGCCTCCAGGTTTGTCGCGTGGCAAAGTCCGCAGAACATCTGTATAGGTGAATGCAGGAACCGGCGATTCTGCCATGTTGTTTAATTTCCCCTGACCTGCTATTCACCCTTGCGTTGAACATTTGAAAATTATGGGTAATTTTGCGGGCATGCATGACATCATTCATCTCCTTCCGGATTCCGTTGCCAACCAGATTGCTGCAGGCGAGGTCGTACAACGTCCTGCTTCCGCAGTCAAGGAGTTGCTGGAGAATACCATCGACGCCGGCTCTACCGAAATCAAACTGATTATCAGGGAGTCGGGGAAGCTGCTGATCCAGGTTACCGATAATGGCTGCGGCATGTCGGAACAGGATGCACGCATGTGCTTTGAACGGCATGCCACCTCCAAGATTCAAACGGCCGACGACCTGCTCTCCATCCGCACGCTTGGATTCCGGGGCGAAGCGCTTGCATCGATCGCATCGATCGCCCAGGTTGAGCTCAAAACAAAGCGGACCGAAGATGAAATAGGATCCTGCATCCAGGTTGAAGGTACCGAATTCAAAGGACAGTTTCCCGTGAATTGCCCCAACGGGACATCGGTAAGCGTGAAGAACCTGTTCTTCAACGTACCGGCCCGCAGGAATTTCCTGAAATCGAATACCCTTGAACTGAAATTCATCATCGAGGAGTTTTTTCGCGTAGCGCTGGTTCATCCCGACATTGCATTTACCTTTTACAACCAGGAGAAAATCCTCTTCCAGGTGCCAACGGGGAACCTGAAACAGCGGATCATAAACCTCTATGGCGCCTCCTACGGGCAACGGCTCATACCGGTTGAACAGAAAACAGCGCTTATTAATATCTCGGGCTATATCGGCAAGCCTGAATTTGCCAAAAAGACACGGGGAGAACAGTATTTTTTCACCAATGGCAGGTTTATGAAGAGTGCTTACCTGCATCATGCCGTTGAGGGTGCCTTTAAAGAACTGATCCCGGATGATTCGGTCCCCTCCTACTATATATTCATGGAGGTCGATCCCCAGACCATCGATGTGAATATCCATCCGACCAAAACCGAGATCAACTTCCAGGATATAAAAAGCATCTACGCCATCCTGCATGCGGCTGTCAAGCAATCGATCGGGAAATTCAGCCTCTCCCCCTCCCTCGATTTCGAGGTGGAGCAAAGCATGCATTACAAAGATATTCCTGACAACCAGCCCATCAGGCAACCAACCATTACAATCAACCCGGATTATAATCCGTTTGAAAAGAAGACTGAACCCCAGACAAAATTTTCGTTTCCCCCCAAACATACCCCCTCCATCCAGGGCTGGCAGGATCTCTACGCACCTTCAGCCTTTCCTGCAGATCCCGGAAGGGATGAGGCTGCCGGGAGAGATGCCGGGCAGCACCGCGTGCAATGGGACAGCCATGACGAGGTGCAGCCTGCTGAAGGGAAAAAGTGTTTCCAGGCACAGGGCTCATTTCTCGTGACACAGACCCAGAGCGGAATTATTGTCATTGACCAGCAGTATGCCCACGAACGCATACTTTACGAACGCTTCCTGAGCCACGATCAAGGTGAAGCCGCCCCGGGCCAGCACCAGCTGATCCCGCAGACCATCACCCTGAGTCCCGACAACTGCCAGGTGTTAATGGAGTGGCAGGACCATTTTTACGAGATGGGGTTTGTAATAGAAGATTTTGGGAAAAACACCTTTGTCGTCCAGGCAATCCCCGTGAACATTGAGACCTCCAATATCGGACCTTTCATTGAGTCTCTCCTGGAATCACTTAAATCGCCCGGGAATGACACAAAAGGTGCACAGAACCAGCTGATGGCCAAAAGCCTGGCCATGAAGCTTTCAATTAAAAGAGGAAAAAAACTGCACCAGGAGGAGATAAACTCACTGGTTGAAAATCTTTTTGCCTGCAAAGTCCCCGAGGTATCCCCTGATGGCAAACCCACCATGGTGATATATACATTCGAGGAGCTCGGCAGGAAATTTAAAATTTAACTGAAACTTCATAAATGTCGCAACAATATAGCCCGGCTGGATTCAGCCTCCTTCCCCCGGTTGTCAAGAACCTTTTAATCATCAACGGGCTCTTCTTCCTGGCCACCATCTCCTTCCGGTCAGCCTTTTCGATCGACCTGGATAACCTACTTGGATTGCACTATTTTCAGTCGGACCTCTTCAGGCCTTACCAGTTTGTCACCTATATGTTCCTTCATGGCGACATTTCCCATGTGGCCATGAACATGTTTGCCCTCTGGATGTTTGGCTACCTGCTGGAAAATGTGTGGGGACCCAAACGGTTCCTTACCTATTATATGATAACAGGGATCGGGGCTGCTATCGTCCAGACCTTCGTAAACTGGCTGGATATCTCATCCATTCAGTCCGCCGCCCAGGCATACAGCGCCAATCCTACACTCGACGGCTTCGTTGCCTTTGTCAGGCACCATTACCCGAATTACTATGCAGGAGAGAGCACCATCAGGAGCTTCATCAGCGAATGGTCTCTGACAAAGCACAGCCCCGGATATGCCAGTCAGTCGCTGGATTACATCGGTCAGCTGATGAAACTGCAAATGGATGTCCCCACCATCGGCGCATCCGGTGCGGTTTACGGCATCCTGCTGGCATTTGGCATGATGTTCCCGAACATGCTGGTTTATGTCATGTTCCTCGTTCCCATCAAGGCCAAGTGGATTGTAATCATTTACGGGGCGCTTGAACTGTTCTCCGGATTATCAAATAACCCGAATGATAATGTCGCCCATTTTGCACATCTCGGTGGCATGATCTTTGGTTTCTTCCTGATTCTCTACTGGAGGAAAAAATCAGATTCTTATTCATCATGATGAACTACACCTATAACCAGCCAACTAACCCGCTGGACGAGATCAAACGGTTTTTCAGGCAGGGATCAGCCCTTTCGGTGATCATCCTTGTGAATGTTGCCATATGGTTTTTGGTCCAGGCTCTCAGGGTGATCCTGTTTTTCTTCAACGTCAATGACGAACATGCCGCAGGAACGCTCGTGACCCATGCGCTGGCCCTGCCGGCATCCCTGACGCTGCTTGTGCTGAGACCGTGGACCCTGGTTACGTATATGTTCCTGCATATTGAATTCTGGCATATCCTGTTCAACATGTTATGGCTTTACTGGTTTGGCAGGATTTTCCTGGAATTCCTGTCATCCAGGATGCTGGTCTGGACCTATTTTCTGGGGGGAATCGCAGGCGGGCTGGTCTATATCCTGGCCTTCAATATCTTCCCGGTCTTTGCAGGGATTCTCCCGGCAGCTTTTGCCCTGGGAGCATCGGCATCGGTGATGGCCATCGTGACGGCAGTATCATTTTATGTTCCCGGGTACACCATCCAGCTGATGCTCATCGGCCGGATCAGGATCCTCTACATGGCCATATTCCTCTTTGTCTTTGACTTTTTCATGATTCCGTCGGGAAACGCGGGCGGGCACCTGGCCCATATCGGCGGAGCACTGTTTGGCTTTACATTCGTTCAGCTCTACAGGTTCTCGTCAAAATCATTGTCGGGAAGGAATCCATTCTCCTTCCTCCGGTTTTTCAGTTCGATGAAACGCCAGAAAACAACCGGCCATACACCTGACTATTCGGCCAGACCCGTTTCGGACGAGGATTACAACCTGAAAAAGAGGGAAAACCAAAAACGGATCGATGAGATCCTGGAGAAAATTTCAAGGGGAGGCTATGACAGCCTGACGAAAGATGAAAAGGAGTTTCTTTTCAAAACCTCGACGAAACGTTGATATAATCGCTTAGCTGGATGAACAGAGGCCGGTCGTTTTTCAGAATCTTGCTTGTAATCTTAAACCTCTTCGCTGCGGCAGGTATCGTGCTGTCGTATGCAGCTGCCTATGTAAGCCCCGACAGGTTCTGGATACTGGCTTTTTTCGGGTTGTCATATCCTGTGCTGCTGATCGTCAACCTGTTTTTCCTTGCCTTCTGGCTTATCCTCCGGAAAAAAATGGTTTTTCTTTCGCTGGTTTGCGTCCTGGCCGGGTGGAACAGCATGCGCAACATCTATCCTTTCAGGTTTTCAGATCCAAAACCGGCTGGGGTGAACGGGATAAAGCTGGTCACCTATAATGTTCACAGTCTTTACGGGAACCAGCGGGGGGAGCATGTTCCAGGGACAAAAAGCAGGGTCACCGAATTCCTTTCAGAACAAAAGGCGGATATCATCTGCATCCAGGAGTTCTTTGCCATGGGCGAGGATTATTCACAGACCCTCGAGAAATTCACCAAGTCGATCCGGCTGGATTATTGTTACTTTAAGAACTACCAGGAGTTTTATAACAAACAAAAAATCAATGCTATTGCGACCTTTTCAAGATACCCGATCGTGAACACCGGCCACTTTAAGCTCCAGGATCACAGTTTGTATGCAATCTTCACCGACATCGTGGTGAACCGGGATACAATACGTGTCTACAACCTGCACCTGGAGTCGATCAGGTTCGGGGACGATGACTACTCCTTTTACTCCCATCTCACCGAGCCCGACAAGGAGAAGACACCTATCAAGTTGGGATCGAAGCGGATGCTCTGGAAACTCAGGAAGGCATTCATCCTGAGGTCGACCGAGGTGAACAACCTAAAAAAAGATATTGCCGCCTGTCCATACCCGATTATCCTGGCAGGAGATTTCAACGATACCCCATCCTCCTATTCATACCGGCAGCTGACCTCGGAACTTACAGATTCGTTCAGGGAGGCTGGCAACGGGTTTTTTGAGAGCACATATGCCGGGAAGTTTCCCTCGTTCAGGATCGATTACATTCTTTATTCGGACAAATTCAGCGCCCTCGCCTACAGGAAGTTTGACATAGAGCTCTCCGATCACTTCCCGGTTACCTCAACCCTTGTGTTTCATCCTTAAACCGACAATTTTGGATTTCAAGCTAACTTCCGAATTTCTGCCGACCGGCGATCAGCCTGAGGCCATAAAGCAGCTCGTAGAGGGTATCCGGCGGGGAGACCCCTCCCAGGTATTGCTTGGTGTTACCGGTTCCGGTAAAACATTCACAATTGCCAATGTGATCCAGCAGATCCAGAGGCCAACCCTCGTGCTCAGCCACAACAAGACGCTCGCAGCACAGCTCTACGGTGAATTCAAGCAGTTTTTCCCCGACAATGCAGTCGAGTTCTTCGTCTCCTACTACGATTATTACCAGCCCGAGGCTTTTATCCCGGTTACAAATACATACATTGAAAAAGATCTGTCGATCAACGAGGAGATAGAAAAGCTGAGGCTGAGCGCATCCTCCGCCCTGCTCTCGGGAAGGCGCGATGTGATCGTTGTATCTTCCGTTTCATGCATTTACGGCATCGGGAACCCCGATGATTTCAACGAAAACGTGATCCGGCTGAGTACCGGAGACCAGGTGGGAAGAAAGAAATTGCTGAACAGCCTTGTCAACAGCCTCTATTCAAGAACCGAAGGGGATTTTACCCGCGGAACATTCAGGGTCAAGGGGGATTCGGTGGACATATTCCCGGCCTACCTTGACATTGCCTACCGGGTGATATTCATCGGGAACGAGGTGGAGACCATTGAATCGTTCGATCCGCTAACCGGGCGGAAAATCGAGCGGATGGTCATGATGACCCTCTATCCCGCCAATATTTTCGTCACCTCCCCCGATAAGATGCGTGAGGCGCTTGTCGAGATCCAGGATGACCTGATAAGGCAGTGCGCCTATTTCAGGGAAAACGGCAAGGACCTGGAGGCCAAGCGGCTCGAGGACAGGGTTAGTTATGATATCGAGATGATGCGCGAGCTGGGCTACTGCTCGGGCATAGAAAATTATTCAAGGTATTTCGACGGCCGGACTTCAGGTTCACGTCCCTTCTGCCTGCTGGACTTTTTCCCGGATGACCTGCTTATGGTGATTGACGAAAGCCATGTATCGATCCCCCAGATCAGGGCTATGTTCGGCGGGGACCGCTCGCGCAAGCAGACGCTTGTGGAATACGGGTTCAGGCTGCCTTCGGCCATGGATAACAGGCCCCTGAAATTTGACGAATTCGAGTCGATCATCAGCCAGACAATATACGTGAGTGCAACGCCTGCCGACTTTGAGCTTCAGAAATGCGAAGGCGTTGTGGTGGAGCAGGTCATCAGGCCGACAGGTTTGCTTGATCCCTATGTTGAAGTCAGGCCAAGCCTGCGACAGATCGACGACCTGCTAGATGAGATCAACCAGCGGATCATCAAACATGAACGCACACTCGTGACCACGCTGACCAAGCGGATGGCCGAGGAGCTGACAAATTACTTTTCAAAAATCGATATCCGGTGCCGTTATATCCATTCGGATGTGGACACCCTCGAGCGGGTGGAGATCCTGCGCGACCTGAGAATGGGGGTTTTCGATGTGCTTGTCGGTGTAAACCTGCTGCGCGAAGGGCTTGACCTGCCTGAAGTTTCGCTTGTGGCCATACTCGACGCGGACAAGGAGGGATTCCTGCGGTCGGAGCGCTCCCTCACCCAGACAGCAGGACGGGCGGCCAGGAATGTCAACAGCAAAGTCATTATGTATGCCGACAAACTTACAGAGTCGATGAAACGGATGATGAGCGAGACAAACCGCCGCCGTGAAAAACAGACGAACTACAACCTGCTTAACAACATCACTCCCACGCAGATTGTAAAAAGCATGCATGATATCATGGGGCAGACGGCGGTTGCAGACGGGAAAGCAAACCACCCCGTCCCCTACTACGAGCATGAGAACATCGATGTCGCCGCCGACCCGGTGATCCAGTATCTCTCGAAGGAAAAAATCCAGAAGCTGATCGTCAGGAACCGCAAGGCGATGGAAGAGGCCGTGAAGGCGCTTGACTTCCTCGAGGCGGCCAGGCTAAGGGATGAACTGAAAGTCCTGCAGGAAAAGGTGGAACAACTGTAACAATTTCATGTTTCAGGCGTCATAGGGTTACCTTCTCACCAATTATTTATCAGATTTTGGAAAACGTACTCTCCATCAGCAGTATCTCGAAACGATACGGGAAGATCCAGGCTGTCAGCGACCTTTCCCTCGAGGTTAAAAAGGGACAGGTTTTTGGCATTTTAGGTCCCAATGGCAGTGGCAAAACCACCACGCTAAGCATTATACTGGAACTGCTTAAAGCCAATTCAGGCAGCTTTAAATGGTTCGGCAGGGCTGCCTCGAAAGAGAGCAGGAAACGAATCGGCAGTGTGATCGAAAGTCCAAATTTCTTTCCCTATCTCAGCCCTGTGGTCAACCTGAAGATCGTGGCCGACATCAAGGACCAGGAATACGACGATATCGAACGGGTTCTTCATCTTACAGGGCTCTATGATCGCCGGAACTCAAAGTTCAGGACATTCTCGTTCGGGATGAAACAAAGGCTTGCTGTCGCCTCGGCCCTGCTGGGAAACCCCGACGTACTGATCCTCGACGAACCAACGAACGGGCTCGACCCCCAGGGGATCGCCCACATCCGTGAACTGATCCTGCACATCGCCGGCCAGGGAACCACCATCATCATCGCCTCCCACCTGCTCGACGAGGTCCAGAAGATATGCAGCCATGTTGCCGTGCTC
>JBAXFZ010000183.1:0-8205 GCA_037139685.1 Bacteroidota bacterium | reverse complement strand
TATATGTATGTCGATCAAAAAGGCGGCCCAGAAGTTAATCGGGAGGGATACCGAAATCACCGAAGGTACCCTGAACATGATTGAAATGGCCTTCCGGGCCTATGATCCCTGCTTTTCCTGTGCCACGCATTCTTTGCCGGGAACGATGAGGATGGAGCTGGAGATCAAAGACCAGAATGGGCAAACCATCCGGACAATAAGAAGGGATTAACATGAATGATTTCCAGGAAAGGTTCGGTAAAACGCTGATCCTCGGTATCGGGAACGAAATTTTAACAGATGATGCCATAGGGCTCAGGCTTGTTGATGATCTTCAGGCTTGTTGTTGCTCACCCAGGCTGGTTTTTGAAAAAGCGACCGTTGGCGGGCTGGAAATCCTGGAGCTTATCAAAGGGTACAAGGCTGTACTTTTCCTGGATGCGATAAAAACCGTCAATGGCACCCCGGGTGATGTTTACCGAATGAGTTTTTCAGATTTTGCCGACACACTCCATCTTTCAAATCTCCACGATGTGGGTTTTATCGAGGCTATCCGGTTGGGTGAGGCACTTGGGCTAAGCCTGCCCGAAACACTGCTTATTTTTGCAGTCGAGATTGTTGAAGACCGGGTATTCAGCAGCGAATTCACCCCTGCAATTGAAAGCCGGTATCCACGGATATTAATGGAGGCTGAAAGATTTCTCAGGCAGGCGCTTTTTCCTTCAAAGCCTGTGCCGGGTGTTGTTCAATAGGACTTTCTTACCGTGTAGTGTGTATGCAGGATCTCCTTTGCCGCCGGGCTTAACGGAGCATGCAGGAAATCCTCGTATATCCTGATTGCGTCAGGGTTTTCATGGGCCTTCCGGATCTCCATTCCCATCTCCTCGGCATAGAGTGCCTGGACCCGCTTCAGCCTTACCTCCGGGTTGGTAGGAATAGGCTGACCGCCGCCGCCGAGACACCCCCCCGGGCAGGCCATGACTTCAATAAAATGGAAGCGGGAATTGCCGTTCCTGATATCCTGGATTAGCGACCGGGCATTGGCAAGGCCGTGCGCAACCGCCAGGTGCAATTCAAAACCCTCCAGGAATGACCATTCGGCAAGACAGTCCTCAATTTTCACCGAGAACTCCCTGATTCCCTCCATCCCACGAACCGGCTGAATAACGAGGTTTTCAAAGGGGACATCCCTCCCTGTTACCTTTTCATACACCGTCCTCAGGGCCGACTCCATGACCCCACCGGTTGCACCGAAAATAACCCCGGCTCCCGAAGCCTTCCCCATCAGCGTATCGTAATGGTCATTTGGCAGAGACCTGAAGTCTATGCCTGCCTGGATGATCATGATCGCCAGTTCACGGGTCGTAAGTACATAATCAACATCCTTGTGTCCGCCTGACCTCATTTCAGGCCGGTCGGCCTCAAATTTCTTTGCCGTGCAGGGCATGACCGATACCGTGACAATGTTCTCAGGCTTTAATCCCTTCAACCGGGCATAATAACTTTTGGCCAGGGCCCCAAACATCTGCTGGGGTGATTTACAGGTCGACAGGTGACCAAGCGATTCAGGAAACGCATGCTCGATAAATTTGATCCAGGCCGGTGAACAGGAGGTGATCATCGGAAGGGAGACACCCTGGTCATTCTGATCAAAACGTCGTCGCAGGCGGTCGAGAAATTCCATGCTCTCCTCAATGGTGGTTACATCAGCCGAAAATGCAGTATCCAGGACGGTATCAAAACCCAGGCGGCGCAGGGCCGTCACCAGTTTGCCGGTAACCCTCTTTCCCGGCTCTATCCCGAGATCCTCACCAATTGCAACTCTAACAGCAGGTGCTGTTTGCACGATCACATGCTTGTTTTTATTCCAGATGGCATTCCACACCTCCTCAATGTATGTTTTCTCAATAAGGGCACCTGTGGGACAGCGGTCGATGCATTGCCCGCAGTTGGTGCAGAAGACATCATAGAGAGGCTTCTCCATGAAGGTTGAAATTTTCATCTTGCCCCCCTTATGAGCCACCCAAACCGCGCTTACCCCCTGGATCTGCGAGCAGGTCCTCACGCAGCGCTGGCACCGTATGCATTTGCGGTCATCCTTCACCAGGGCCGGCGAGATTATATCGAGGGTAGCCTCAGCCTCCTTATGCAGATTCAGGTAGGTCGGGGTGATGATTTTAAATTCGGATGCAAGGTTCTGAAGCTCACACTTCCCGTTTTTATAACAGTTGGTGCAATCGGTATAGTGTTCCGATAACAGCAGTTCCAGCATGGTCCTTCGCGCTGTTCTCACCCGCAGGCTGTTGGTGTGGATACTCATCCCCTCCTCAACCGGGGTTGCACATGATGCTACGAGCTGCCGGGTTTTTTCATCCTCCACCAGGCATACACGGCAATTCCCGGCAATCCTCAAATCCTTGTGATAGCAGAGGGTCGGAATGTGGATATTATTGCTTTGCGCGGCGTCAAGCAACGACATCCCCTCTTCAACCATTACTTCCATCCCGTCGATGGTCATCTTCACCATTTTTTTTGCTGACCTTTCGTTCTGAGAGCGCAGATATGTTTCATATTTTTCTTCGATCTCATCCTGGGCCAGCTGAACCGGGATACTGATATGATCGTAAAGCTCCAGCCGTGAAAAATTGTGCAGGGCAGAGCGCCTGAGGTTTGCAGTAACGGTCTCGCTGAAAAGATCAAGCAGGGCCGAAATCTCCTGTGGCGTAAAACCTTCATCAAACCGGGGAAAGGCAATATCATCGATATAGTTGATAATCAGGCTGCGGTCGACATTCAGGATGGTCGACGCCACTACGTTGTAGAGGGTATGCAGCAACAGGCTTAATTCAGACAGGTCAAGCTGCTGGTAATGGGTAAACAGGTCCCTGTTCTGATCCGTCATGATCCGGCCGGCAATGGCAGAAAGCAGTTGTTCCTTCTCGCTGATCAGCAATTCATAAATTAAAAGATTGGTTCTTACCGAGATGTGTTTCAGGGCCGCCTCATTTTTCAGCTGCCATTCCATAGGGTTGCTCTTCATGCGGGCCAGGAGAAAGAGCAGTCTCCGGTTTATATGAAGCCTTGTCAGTGGCTCCCAGTCAAGCTTTTGCCTTGTGAAGGAGGCATCGGTATCAAGTTTCTCATCCAGGTACTTCAACATCCAGAACCGTTCAAAAGGCGGGGCTGTCAGCCCGATCCTGCCCATCAGAATTCTCACCATGATACCGGGGTAGGCCAGGAGCCTGGGGATAAAGATCGGTTTTACCGCGGCTCCGAAAAAATCCTTGGTTGCGATGCCGAACAACTCCCGGTGAGATGTACTGCCGTCGGGACTGGCTGCATAAACCTCGTAAGCGGGCAGCAGGTGGCTCTTTTCCAGGATTGTTAAAAGCAGCCTGGCCAGGTCATGGATATGAATATATGGAACTGCCGAGTTCCCTTTTCCGCCTAACATCCGCGAATCATAACCATTCGACAGCCAGGTTCCGAGAAATTTATACAGGGGGGGATACTCGCACCAGTCGCTGAATACAGCTGCAAAACGGATCACCGTGGACGGGATATCCTTTGACATCCCCTGCAGCATGATCTCGCCCTCCTTTTTGGTTTTTGCATAGGCATAATCGGCATCTACCGGCGTCTTTTCACTGATGGTCTGTCCACTGGCGGGGAAATTGCATGCAGCAAGGGAACTTGCAAATAAAAACCTCTTGACCTTCAGTATCCGCGCTACCTCGATCATGTTTTTGGTTCCCCCGATGTTTGTTCGCTTATAGGCGATATCATCGGTATAGTTAAAGTCGTAAAAGGCTGCCAGGTGCAGGATGAAATCAACACCGCCCTTTCGCTGGATGGCGGATGTAACCTCGCTGATCTGCGAACCGTTTGAAATATCCCACTGAATCCAGTGTACGTTGGGATGGTCTGCGATATTGGCCTCTTTCGCCGACCTGCGGGCGATGGCGAATACCGTGAACTGGTCCCTGATAAACTCAAGGAAATACCGGCCAATAAAACCGGATGCCCCGGTAATAATGATGGAGGGGAGTGTTGTGCTCATGAGGTTATACGTTAGGTAACCGGTGTACTGTACCTCCGGTATAAAATATAGGAAAACAAGATCGCAAGACCCATCAGGAAATCGCCGATGGCGGCAAAAAACACCATAATGATCATTTTCTCACAGAAAAAGTAGAGAAAAAGAAAAATGGTGGCTGAAAACTTTGTAAAACAGGAGAGAAAGATAAGCTTGCCCGAACTTTCCGGCTGCATAGCAGCCATAATATAGGCCGCACTGATGATCAGGTGAAAAACACCACCCTGCACCGCAAAAAACTTCTCGTAGAGGTGAAAACCAAATAATTCAAGTATGTCGACCGGCAATACGATAAGGGCAAGGCCAAAACCGATGGAATGGCATGCAACAAGGGCTAAAACCCATTGCATTAATTTCCGGTACGACAACTGTTTCATCTTCGGTTGATGAACTCCTGTAAAGATAAAAAATCTTTGTTAAATTATAAACAATGATTGCGAAAATATTTATTTTTTTTTCGCAAAACAGTTCATCCCGTTCCTGTTATTAGGAGCAAATCCTGGCTTCGGTCATCCGTGTGTTTAAAACAGGGTTCTCGCGACGTGAAAATGATCATTCGGGTGGTTAAATAAACACTTTAAAAAGCCGCAGCCAGGTGACCGGTTGGAATTATTGCCTGGTGCAATAAGGTTAACACCAGCTTTTTAAAAAGATAAATGCAGCTCCCTTATTAAAAAAAAATCGATTTTTAACAATATTTATTTTTCATTGTTAGTTTATTAACAAAGAAATTTTTACATTTGTATTCAGGATTGAAACCAACAATATTAACCATAACTAACTAAATATCAACAGCAATGGTAACAACCGGCAATAATTACATCACTGAATTGGTGGAGATGTACGGCAGAAGCAGAACCAGTCTCATGCCGATTCTCCAGGGAGTGATTTCAAAAAAGAATTACATTTCAGATCAGGACATGACTGAAATTGCCAGGGAACTTGATCTTTCGGCTGCCCAGGTTTATGGAACTGCTACATTTTACTCCTTTCTTGACACTCAGCCACGTGGCGAGTATGTCATAAGGGTTTGTAAAACCATCACATGCGACATGCATGGCAAAAAGACGATTATTCAGACCCTCGAAGACATGCTGAAGATCAAAGTTGGAGAGACTACCCCAAACAAGAAGTTTACCCTTCTTGAGACCAACTGCCTCGGATGGTGCCATGAAGGACCGGCCATGCTGATCAACGATACCCCCTTCAGTGGTCTTACTCCCGAAAAGGTGCATGATGTCATAAGTGAATACATTAATAAATAATAGAAAATAGGAGAAACAGTCATGTCAGATCAAACCCTTAAAAGAGTTGACTTAATCTTCGGGGAGTATTCCAACGAAAAATATAAGGTTTTAGCCACTACCCTGGAGCGGACAAATGAGGATATCCTCAGCGACATCCTCGATTCGGGCCTTAGAGGCCGTGGTGGTGCCGGTTTCCCGACCGCCATGAAATGGAAATTCACAGCCGAGACGGCGGGTGATGAGAAATATGTGGTTTGCAATGCCGACGAAGGCGAACCCGGCACCTTTAAAGACCGTGAGATCCTGCTTCGGGTCCCCCGCAAAGTCTTTTCAGGAATGGCTATCTGCGGCAAAGTGATTGGCGCCAAAAAGGGGTATATGTACCTGCGCGGCGAATACAAGTTTATGGTTCCCGACCTGATGAAGGAGCTCGATTCATATCATGAGCACGCCAGGGAACTGGGGCTGGATTTTACTATTGAAATCAGGATGGGTTCGGGTGCCTACATCTGCGGTGAAGAAAGCGCTTTGTTCGAATCGATGGAAGGCGGACGCGGCGAACCCCGCAACAAACCGCCCTACCCTACCACAAGTGGATTCATGAAAAAACCAACCGTCATAAACAACGTGGAAACCTTCGTCAATGTTCTGATGATCATGCGTCTCGGCCCCGAACAGTATAAAAAACTGGGTACCACCGACTCCCGTGGTTCAAAGGTATTTTCTGTTTCGGGCGATACCCCGATCCCGGGAATCTACGAACTGGAGCTGGGGATGCCCCTCGATCGTTTTGTTGACGAATTCGGCGATGGCGATACCAAGGCCGTACAGGTTGGAGGTGCATCGGGATTCTGTGTCCCGCGCAAGAAGTTCAAGGATACGGTAATTGGTTTCGAGGGTGTTCCTACCGGCGGATCGATGATGATCTTTAACAGCTCGCGTTCGATGTACAATGTGTTGCACAACTACCTCGAATTCTTTGAAGAGGAATCGTGCGGACAGTGCACACCCTGCCGCGTGGGATGCCAGCAGTTGCTGAAGGGTATTGTTGCCGTAAAGAAAGGCGAAAAGAAAGCCGTATACCTGGAACAGCTCATGAAACTGAGCGAAAGCATGAAGATCACGGCCAAATGCGGCCTGGGTCAATCGGTAGCCAATTCCTTCTCCTCGATTGTCAACAATTTCAAGGAAGAGATGATTTATTAATCCAACAGTATTAACAAGAAAATATACGAATAAGATATGGCTAATAAACTAAATCTGACAATCGACGGGATTAGTGTTGCGGTGGAGGAAGGTACCACCATTCTTGAAGCTGCCCGCGAACTGAATATTCATATCCCAACGCTTTGCTATCATGAAGACCTTTGTGTAGCAGGTAATTGCCGCGTCTGCGTTGTTGAGCAGGAAAAAGTCAGGAACCTTCCTGCCTCCTGTGCAACCCCGGCTGCCGAAGGAATGGTGATCCATACCAACAGCATGAAGGTTCGCATGGCACGCAAACATATCGTTGAACTGCTTCTCTCGGAACACAATGCAGATTGCACAAAATGCTATAAAAACGGCAATTGCGAACTCCAGGGACTTGCCTCCCAGATGCTTACCGGCGATCACCTCTTCCTCGACCTGGTGCCCGACAAGAAATACACCATCGACATGTTCAACACTGCCATCATCAAGGATGACAGCCGCTGTATCCGCTGCCAGCGCTGCGTGCGCACGTGCGAGGAGCTGCAGAGCGTGAGCGCGTTGGGAGTTGCCTACAAGGGAAACAAGATGAAAATCTCCACCTTCTTTGAACACTCGCTGTTCGAAGTGGTTTGCACCAACTGCGGCCAGTGCGTAAACCGCTGCCCGACCGGCGCCCTTATCGAACGCAATTATATCGACCAGGTGTGGGATGCCATCTACGACCCCACCAAACATGTGGTTGTGCAAACGGCGCCTGCAGTCCGCGTTGCTTTGGGCGAATCGCTCGGCATGGCAACCGGTAAGATAGTCACCGGCAAAATGGTTTCGGCACTCAGGCGGCTGGGTTTCAACTCGGTTCTCGATACCGATTTCACCGCCGACCTTACAATCATCGAAGAGGGCCACGAATTGCTCACCCGTTTGAAAAGGGCGCTGGTTGACAAAGATCCTACCGTCACCCTCCCGATGGCTACCTCCTGCTCCCCAGGGTGGATCAAGTTCATTGAACACACCTTCCCTGAATACCTGCCTAACCTCTCTACCTGCAAATCACCGCAGCAGATGTTCGGAGCCCTGGCCAAAACCTATTATGCACAAAAGCGGAAACTTGATCCTAAAAATATCGTGTCGGTTTCCATCATGCCCTGCACTGCCAAGAAGTTCGAGTCCACGCGCCCAGAGCTTGAGACTGGCGTGGATTATGTGCTTACCACGCGTGAATTAGGGCGGCTTGTGAAGATGAAAAAAATCGACTTTGCCTCGCTTCCGGACGAGGACTTCGACCCTGCGCTAGGCATCTCCACCGGCGCGGGCGTGATTTTCGGCAATTCCGGCGGCGTCAGCGAAGCCGTTTTGCGCTACGCGTCGGAAAAAGTGACCGGCAAGAAACTGCTGAATCCCGACATCCATGCGGTTCGCGGCGAGGACGGATTGCGCATCGTCGAAGTGCCGGTGGGCGACATCACGCTGAGGCTGGGCATCGTCCACGGCTTGAAAAATGCGCGGACGCTCGCCGAAAAAGCGCGGCGCGGCAAGTGCGACCTCGACCTCATCGAGGTGATGGCCTGCCCCGGCGGCTGCATCGGCGGCGCGGGCCAGCCGGTGTCGCGCGATCCGGACATCCGCAAACTGCGCACCCGCCGACCTTACGACGTGGACAAAAACATGGAACTGCACAAATCGCAGGAAAAC
>JBAXFZ010000182.1:0-8207 GCA_037139685.1 Bacteroidota bacterium | reverse complement strand
GTTGTCGGTTACAGTAATCGGGACACCCGCAACCGATCGCCAGTCCGCCAAGCTCGGGATGGTTATGGACTTCGGAGATCTGAAGAAACTTATCAAGAAGCAGATTGTCGACCCCTTCGACCATGCTTTGCTGCTGAATGCCGACCTGCAGGAGGTTGAACTCCGGAAATTTGGAGAACCTTTTACCAATGTCGTTCTCCTCCCCTACCAGCCTACAAGTGAAAATTTCCTGCTCGATTTTGCCACACGGATAAGTGGGTTTTTACCCCATGGCGTTTCGCTTCACAGTTTGCGCCTGCGCGAAACAGCCAACTCCTACGCCGAATGGTTCGCCTCGGATAACTGATTATAAACCAGGGGTTAAATATCCTTTTGCCATCCATATCCCATGCCCTGTTCTCTCATTCTTCTCCTGATGGAGACCTTTGCCCTGTGAAGTTGTGATTTGGAGGTCCCTTCCGAAATGCCCAGTATCGATCCTATCTCCTTATGGTCATAACCTTCGATTTCATGCAGATTAAACACGGCCCAGTGCCCGGGTGGGAGGCTGTCAATGATAGCAAGGATATCTTTTGCTGACAATTTAGAAACCGCATCTTCGCGCAGGGCGGCATCGGAAATAATCTGTTCAACGTTAACTTCCCTGTTTATCTGTATCCCCTGCCGGCACAAACTAATGGCGGTGTTCACAATGATCCGCCTCACCCACCCATCAAAAGAGCCTTCAAACCGGTATTTGTGCAGGTTGGCGAATACCCTGAGGAACCCGTTCTGGAGCATATCCTCGGCATCCTCCCCGTTTCCGGCAAAGCGCCGGCAAAGGGCATGCATTTTGGGCTCCAGCCGCCTGAATAATATTCTCTGGGCAGCCAGGTCATGGTCCAGGCATTGCAAAATCAAAGCCCGTTCATCCTCCATACAATGGCTGATTGGCAATATGCCACGTAAATATAAGGCAAATTGTCAGAAAAGAAAAGAGGATGTCTCAAATAAATTCCTTGAGACATCCTCTACCTGTTTAAATTGTTGCCGGTTACCTGACTATGAAGAGCCGGCGGACGATGTTACTTCCATCGGTCATGTGAATCTTAAGGTAATAAGGGCCTTTGACCAGTTCAGTTACACCGAAACGGATTGTATTTTCGCCCTTGTGAAGACTGTTCATCACCTCCCGGACCGTTTTACCCGTCTGGTCAATCAGGGTAAATTGCATTTCGAGTTCACGGGTTACCGTAACACTCAGGCTAACCTGGCCGCCGGTGGGCGGGTTCGGGAAAAGTTCGCCGATCCTGCTGATAAATTCGGGGAGTTGGTCGTTTATGCCGTAAACAACCTGGCTGTTTGTCATGTTGAAAGGCGCATTTACAGTGGTGTGGGTGTTGTCGATGATGACATGGGCGGGGGAAGTGGTCAACCCGGCAACTTCAGGATAAACAACATAGGTTCCCGCCGGGATGCTGCCAAATTCGAAATGGCCGCTCACATCAGTAGCCGTTACAGCAACAGTCCTGGCAATATTATCAAAAAGAATCACTTCAATGTTCTGAGCGGGAGTTCCGCCGGAGTTAACCTTTGTTCCCCGGGTAATTGTGCCCCCGATTGTTCCGTTCCCAGGAGACAGCATGCTAACTTCAACCAGGTGAAAATTATAGGGGTTGGCTGGCTGGCCAAGTTCAATGACATGGGCACTGGTCCAGATGACCGCCTCCTCAAAATAGGTGGGGACAAAATCGCCAAAACGTACTGAAGCCGGGAGAAGCTGTGCCTTCAGGTAATAATGGCCCGGGGCAACACCCCCAAACCAATAACTTCCGAGAGAATCACCAAACTGGTGTGATTGCACAACGGTCATTACATTCCCTGAATCGATCCGGATAAGATCGATCTGGCCATGGTCGACAAATGTATTTCCCATCACGACGCACCCGTGAATATCGCATGTGGCATGCACGTAAAGCGGTTGCGTTGTTGACCAGGTGCAGCCGTTTGCATCAACAGTCTGCAGGGTAACATAATATAACCCGGCAAGGGAATATATATGGTGCGGGTTTTTTTCAGAGGAGAAATTGGCGGTCCCCGATGCCGGGTCGCCGAAATTCCAGCTCCAGGTGGTTGCATACGGACTGTTTGTGTGTCCTTCAAAACTGACTGTCAGGAAGTTCGGGCCGAATGTAAAGCCGCTTTCGCAGTTGCCCGGGTTTGGTCCCACCAGGATGGTGTCGCAGGTTGAACTCTGGCAGGTGGCGCTGTGTATCGACAGGCATACAACAAACATTCCGGATGTGGTATAAACATGCGTGGGATTTTTCTCATGGGAGACATTAGCCGTTCCTGCGGCAGGATCGCCAAAATGCCATTCCCATGCCGTCGGGTCGCCGGTGGATGTGTCGAAAAAATGCCAGGTACCGGGCAGCTGGTTCAGGCTGTCGTGCGCGAAGGTAAAATGAGCCTCGCAACCTGCCGGCTGACCAATATGTATCTCGACGCATTTAATACTGGTACACCCGGTTGACGTAGCAATCGTAAGACATACATGGTAGGTGCCGGGGATTGCATAAATATGCCAGGGATCATGTGTTGTGGCGGCAGGTGATCCATCCCCGAAATCCCAGTGCCATGAAGTGACCTGACCGGCAGGGGTGCTGGCATCCAGGAAATGGATATGCAATGGATTAAGACTGTCGGCATAGGCTGTAAAACCGGCTTCACAACTGACCGGTGCGTTGCAGATAACAAAATTCTCGACTGCCGGCGAATTGGAGGTTTGAAAGGTTTTAACAATATAGGAACTGTCGCAGTTCTTCGTCTTAACGGTAAAGGTCGTCTGTACTCCTCCCGGGACATTCTGGATGGTGCAGTCATATGCACCGTTCGCACTGGTGTAGCGCTGTGCATAAAATGTGAAGTTGGATGGATTGCTGTCGGCCGAAATGATCACTTCGTGACCGACAACCGGCAGGTTTGTTGAGTCCCTTGTCACGGTCCCGCTTACGTGCACAGTGACCTGTGCCTGCAACAGGGAGGAAAATCCAATAATCAATGCAAGTAAAAAGAAGATTTTTTTCATTGTAGGGGGATTTATAGGTTACCTGGTAAATACATGTAATTGAAAGACGAATAAAATAATTTTGGAGTTGTCTCCCTGGTTAATATTTCATCAGCTTTTTATTTAATATTCTTGACCCGTCAGCCCTGTAAAGGGAGAACACGTATATTCCTCGTGGAATCTCACCTGCCGGGATTGTAACAAGGTTCGCTCCTGCATGACACGACGCCTTCCCGTTTAGAACGGTTTGTCCGGTCATGGACCTGATTTCATAATTCAGTTTCCCGGCATACTGAACCTGTACGATCAGTGATACCTCATTATTTGCAGGATTCGGGAACAGGTCACCCGCCGTGACGGGAGGGCTGGTTCTGTCAGCGATACCTGTTACATCAAAGTCAAACACCTCCAGCAAAACGCTGTCGGCAACAGGTGCAGAAGCATCAATCCAGATCGGGGTTAGCCTTGAAAACCGGCCGGCGGCCTCCACATAGAGGAAATAGCTTCCAAACGGCAGGTTGTCCAGTTCAAACAGCCCGGATTTTTCAGATTGAGCAAACAGGAGCGGGGTCAGTTGGGTATTGTATAAAATGATTTCGGCAAAGGGGATCCCCGGTGCGTTATGGGGAGAGGCTGAATTGATCACTTTTCCTTTAATACTCCCTGGGCCTGAGATAACCTCTGTGACAGGAAGCATATGAATATGCGAATCATAGGTGCTGGTGTCGGCAAGATTTACCATGGTTGCATCCTTCCATTTCATCACCTGCGGGAAGTATGCCGGGAAATAATCGGCATAATGGGCAGATCCCCTGGTAAGGGATGCCTGTAACAGGTATGTCCCGTTCAGAACCCTAGGGAAGGCATAATATCCAAGGTTTGTAAAGGTAACCGTATCATAAGGGAGCAACCTCTCCCCGAATTTCATGTAAAGACAGGCTTGCCCGGTATCACCTGTTGAAACAGGGTTGTTGATTGGAAAGGCTCCTGCAAAAAGGTGGCCTCCCAGGTTAAAATATTTTGCAGTTTTAACAAAAACACAGGTGGAATCAGTACAGGTGGAAACCCCCTGCACCTCCTTTGTAATCTGCAGGCAAACCTTATGATAGCCATCAACATGAAACTGGTGGGAGACATTCCGGGCAGAAGAGGATGCACCGTCATCGAAAAACCAGTGATAATGGTTGGGATTACCTGTTGAGGTATCCCTGAATTTGAAGGTATTCGGTTCATGGTTCAGTGAATCAAGCACATAAACAAACGAAGCCTGGCAGTGTTCTGCACCAGCGACATTCAGTGAATCGCACTTTACATCATTGCAAACCGAGATGGAATCGGAGTTGTAGGCCATCAGGCAGACATTGTATTTCGCGTAGCCGGGAAAAGTATGGTGTGGGTTCCGGTCAGCCGAAACAGTCCCGTCCCCGAAGTTCCAGTGCCAGCTGTTTATATTGCCGGTGGATTTGTCTGTAAATTTCACATCCAGGAGGTTCAGGCTGTCCCTGGCATAAATATAGTCGGCAACGCAGGTTCCGGGCTCGTGAACTGTAACAGGGATACAGATCATGTCGTGGCAGATATTGCCTGAATCAGAATCGGAAACAGTAAGGCATACGAAATAGGTACCCCCCGCAGAGTAGGTGTGCTGCGGATTCTGAACGGAGGAGGTTCCCCCGTCGCCGAAACTCCATTGCCAGTGGTTTATCTGCCCGGTCGACTGGTCCTGGAAATGGAACACCATAGGGTTAACCAGGTCAGGGTTTGCAGCAAACCCGGCATGACAATCCGCCGGAAAGTCAGCAAAGGTGCCTGTTTGTGCAGTGGCAACGCTGAAAACCGCAAGGATCAGTATACAGAGGAAGGTACTTCTCATTGATTTTTCTTGTTAGGTGCGAAGTTGAGCTGCAGGCCAACACCCAAACCCACCGACCAGGGTGCCTTATACCTGATATTCTCCTGTTCAATCATCGGGGTAAGAAAGTATTTGCATGAAGGCTCAACATAAATGCTGAACTTCTTGTTTATCCTGAATTCAAGAAAAAGGTCCCCCCACAATTGCCAGTTGGTATGCGCCCTGGCCGGGGTATTGTCATCGACCCGGATGACCCGGGCGTTGGCATATTCAATGGAGGATGACGATTTCCGGGTAGCCAGCAGGAAGGAAATGGCCGGGCCTGCCCGGAAAGCGAGGCTGAAATTTCCCGATTCAACAAGTCGGTATCCCAGCAACAGGGGGACCTGCATGTATGTATAGCGGTTCAGTGTCCGGTAATCATCCTGGTGCAACAGGCTGTCGTATATGCTCTTGTTAACTGTTTTATAGATGATTTCGTTGTTGGATCCAACAGTAAATGAAACCACGTTTGTGAAATACCCGACACTGTCGTTGCTTTTATACTCGGCGCGGTATTTTGCCCTGTCGAATACATAACCCAGGCCAATGCTTGTGGAAAGCGAAAAGCGCGAAAAATGATAGGTTACTCCCGCATCAGCCCAGCAGTTTAATTTTGAATAGGATTCCGGCGCAGAATAAAAGGAAAGCTCCGGCATTACACCTATGCTGGCCGAGAAGAAGGATGCCGGGTTCTTTTGCGTTTTCAGGAAGCTGGCTGTGCCATAGGAATTATGTATGGTAATAATGGTATCCCTCCCCGGGCTGATCTCAAGAAGCGATGCTTCGAAAGGAATAAGCTGCGAGATGCCTGATTCCATTGACAATGCCGGGGCTGTGCCGTTCCCGGCAATACCGGCCCGGGTATAGTCAGGGGTTATTTCCCTCTCACGGGCAACAGGTTTCGCAGAGCGGATGGGTATATTATTTGCATAGGCACTTGTGTTATGTGATGTTGATAATGAAGGTACTGCCGGTTTCACGGATGAGGATGGTTCTTTCGGTTTGCCGGATGCGGCGGTGAGGTTGTTGGTATTGTATATTTTAACCTCGCCGGCGGCAGGCTGTTTAACTTCGCGAGGCGCTGTGGAGGGAGCGGGGCTGGCTTCAGCAATTTGTGAAATATCGGCCCGGGCTGATACAGCTGCCGACTCAGCAGACGGGGTCACCGGGTTTGATCCCGGCCATAAAAAATAGAATGCGGCAGCAAGGATCAATACCCCGACTGATCCTGCAATCCTTGATTTAACGGAAAGGTTGGTGAAGTTGAAGTGAGCGAGTTCACGCCACAGCAACCTCCGGCTGATATCTTTCCAAAGACCCGGTTTGGGTTCCACGCTATGACCCTCCACGGTCTTTCGCAGGAACTCATCCATTCCGTCTTCATTAAAAGCCTTAAAATCTATCTTATCACTCATTGACCAATTCGGTGTTTTTTATCAGATTTAAATCAAATAATTTTTTGCGAAGCATACGCCTCGCTTTTAAAAGCTGGGTTTTCGAAGTGTTTTCAGAAATGTTCAGGGCTTCGGAAATTTCCTTGTGGCTGTACTCTTCAAAAACATACATGTTGAAAACCATGCGATACCCGGGCGGAAGTAACTGGATCAGAGAGATTAGTTTTTCAGCCGAAACCGGTGCATTGTTCACAGGTTGTTCATCTTTTTCCAGGATCTCGGTTTCATTGATATTGTCGATATCCTCATGAAACGGTAATTTCCGGTTTTTCCGGAAATAGTTCAGGGCGTGATTGATCATGATGCGTTTCATCCATCCCTCAAATGAACCTTCTTTACGATAAGAGCCAATATTCTGAAATATTTTCAAAAAAGCCTCCTGAAGAATGTCTTCCGCTTCATCGCGATTTTGAGCATAGCGCAGACAAACCGCCAACATTACCGAAGAAAATTTACGGTAAAGGGCGCTCTGGGCACTGCGCTTACCGGCCACGCAACCCTCGATTATGGAATCGTCAATGAGCATCCAAGATTAACTATTAATCAGACGTAAATCAGGAAATTAAGTTGCCTGAAGGGGGTAAAAATACAAAAAAAGGGACAGGTAGGCAAGGTAATTAGCGAAATCGTGGAATGAACACGCGGTCCAGTCAGGCTTATGCCAGCGACGATTTGAATTTATCAAAGTTGCTCTCGAAAAAGGCCCTCCCTTCGTGGCTGAGAATCCCGTGCAGATGGTAAACGAAAATTTCATGGAACATTTTCAGGGAGGTTACCTCCTCCAGGGTGAACATCCCGCTGTCGAGCATGTATTCGATTCTGAAGACATGGAGCTTGGCAATAATTTTAGAGTTGAGCTCTTTCCGGTACAGCCCCTCCTTTTTACCCTTGTTCATGTTGTCGAAGGAGGCCTTGTACATCCGTTTGCGCCGGTCTTCCTTGATTTTCATAAACAGGTCGGGATAATATTTGCGGACATCATACTCCATCGACGGGTTATATTCCTTCAGGGTAACATTGATCATCTTATAAACCTCGAAGAGCTCCTCGATGGCGTTGTAATTATGCTTCTCAATTTCATCCAGCCTGCAGCAACGGCTATCATGTTCAAGCATCAGCACATGCCTGACAAGGTCTTCTTTGTCGGTGAAATGCTCATAAATGGTTTTCTTTGAAATATTCAACTGGGTGGCAACGTCATCCATGGTCACACTCTTGATCCCGTACCGGTGGTAAAGACGCCTGACCTGTGTTACGATGGCCAATGCTTTTGGTTTCATTGAGCAAAGATACACAAAAGCGAAATGGAAACGATTTTCCTGCGAAAAGTTTTTTCAGTCATAAAAAAGCCTATATTTGCCATTCGAATTTCCGATCAACTGATCTGACTTAAAACAACCTGATTTTCTATATGAAAAAGATTTTTCTATTTACCGGCATCATCCTTTTCCTCGCAGCATGCGGAGGCAAAGAGGTGGATAAAAAAGCCCGGCTGGAACAGCTCAAAAAAGAACACGACAAACTTACCGCGGAGATCATGACCCTCGAAAAAGAGATCACTCCCGCCGGCTCTGCTTCCACCACGAAGGTTGTTGTTGAAGCCGTTACAAAGAAACCATTTGAACACTATATCGAAGTTCAGGGCCGCATCGACGGCAATGAAAACATTGGGGTGAGCCCCCGCAACCAGGGAGGTGTTGTTACCAGGATCCTGGTGCATGAAGGTGAAAATGTAAAGGTGGGCCAGGTGCTTGCCGAACTTGACGCAGAGGTTCTCAAGCAGCAGCTGAAGGACCTGAAGAACAAACTGGCA
>JBAXFZ010000181.1:0-8281 GCA_037139685.1 Bacteroidota bacterium | reverse complement strand
TCCCTTCAGCCCTTTCCTGCAGGATCCTGAACATTTCCTTGAGACCGAAGAATATGTTAAATACGAAATTAACCCCGGATACTATTCGGCAGGCAATTTCAGGGATTTGCTGGAGAACAGCGGTTTATCGTCAAACATCAGCCCCGATTTCGTGATCATCGAAATTCCCCCGGTGCTCTATTATTCTTTCCCTCCCCTGCTGGTTGCTTCATCTGACCTTGCAGTCCTTGTCTGCCGTGCCAACCGTGTATGGTCGCAGGCCGACCAGGGCGCGCTTGAAACAGTAAAAAAGATTACGACCCAAGAGCCCGTCATCCTCCTGAATGGTGTTGAATTACAGGCAATAGAGGCAATCCTGGGCGATTTGCCGAAAAAACGCAGCCGTTTGCGGAGGATCGCCAAAAATCTTGTCCGACTTCAGTTTTATGCACGGCAACAGCCTTAGAACCAAATGAATGAAAATCGCACTCCGGAAAATAACCCGTGAAGCTAATTTCCTGTCACTGGCGGGAAACATTATCATTGCCCTTTTCGGTTTTGCAGGATTTGCCCTTATGGCAAGAACCTTCCCTGTTGACGTGTTCGGCCAATGGGTGCTATACATATCTTCGGGCACTTTTATCGAAATGTTCCGTTTCGGCATCACCAACACGGCAATCATACGCTACCTGTCGGGCGTTACCAGCGAAGACAGGCTTAAATTTATCGGTTCGAACGGCCTTATCGGTCTCGTAGCCACAATCTTCATCACGGTGATCCTGGTCGTATGCCATCTGCTTTTCCCTGCACCCATAAAGCATGCCGGGTATGAGCTGTTCTTCACGTGGTATCCCATCCTGGCCTTTGTCAACCTTCCCTTCAACACTGCGCTCGTGATCATGCAGGCTGACCTGAAATTCGGCAAGATGCTGATGGTGAAATCGCTGATCAGTGTCGGCTTTTTTGCAGTTCTCCTGCTGAATTACCTGTTCTTCAGAATGACGCTGCTTCAGCTCATCTGGGCCCAGCTATTCATAACCCTTGCAACTTCGGTAGTTTGCATGGTGAACGGGTGGGATGGATTGAAATATATCAGGAAGGCAACCAGGGAAACGAATAAGGTACTGCTTGATTTTGGCAAGTATACAACCTTTACCCTTATCGGCACCAACCTGCTCAGGAGCGCCGACACGCTGATCATCAGCCTGAGCCCGATGGGAACCGCAGCCGTGGCCCTTTACTCCATCCCTATGAAATTGACCGAAATTCAGCAAATCCCCCTTCGGAGTTTCGTCGCTACCGCCTTTCCCAAAATGTCGAAAGCCAGCATCCAGGGTAAAATTGAAGAGGTGAAATCAGTATTTTATTCCTATTCGGGTGCCATGACCTACCTGTTCATCTTTATAAGTCTTGCCACATTTGTCTTTGCCGGTTTTTTCGTGCTGATCCTGGGAGGAAAGCAGTATATGGGAACCGACCCGGTGACAGGGGTAAATACAGTCGATATTGTGAGGATCTTTTCCCTTTATGGTTTATTGCTTCCGATCGACCGCATGACCGGTATCGGACTTGACAGCATCAACAGGCCTGACAGGAATTTTATTAAAGTACTTATCATGGTGGTAGCCAATGTGATCGGCGACCTGGTGGCTATCTTCATTTTCAAATCACTTCCCATGGTAGCAGTTGCATCGATTATTTTTACGGCAATCGGCGTCTGGGTAGGTTACCGTTTCCTTGACAGCGAACTGAAACTGGAACAACGACTTGTTTTCACAGCCGGCATCGACTTCTACAAGGGTATGTATGCCAAAATCAGCAAGATGCTGATACGACCCTCCTAATCCGTCTATATGCAAACTTAACGATTACACCTTAACAGCTTTTATGCTTGACCAATACAGCCCATTCGAAACTGAAACAGGATCCGGTAAACTGGGAAATCCAAAGCATATTGCATTCCTGGTTTGTGTTGTTGTTATTTCAGCGATCCTGATCAGCCGTTTGGAGCTTGCCGGCGGGTTGTTGCTTGTTTTCCTGCCCTTCGTGGCCACATACATTTACCTGCTGTTTGTTTACCCGATAATCGGTTTTTATACAGCTTTTGCGCTCGGTTTCTTTTTACTGGGTCTGGCCAGGTACATGAAGGGTGTCCAGGTGGGGCTTGCCACCGATGGCATTCTCATTTTCACCTATATCGCTCTTTTTTTCAACCGGTTTAAAGAAAAGGTCGACTGGTCGCCAGCCGGGAAGGACATCACCTATTTATCGCTCATCTGGTTTGCCTATTCGCTGTTTGAAGTGGTAAACCCGGAGGCAAGAAGCTCAGCCGCCTGGTTTTCGGGAAGGGGCGTATCCCTTTACATGCTGTTGCTGGTGCCACTTACACTACTGTTTATAGATACCAACAAAAAACTCGATTACCTGTTTTTGATCTGGGGTATATTTACAATCCTGGCTTGTCTCAAGGGGATTATGCAGCTAAACCTCGGTGTTGACAAATGGGAAAAGGGATGGCTGGATGACGGTAATGCCCAGACCCATATTTTGTTCGGGAAACTCAGGGCCTTTTCATTCATGAGCGATGCCGGGCAATTCGGGGGTAACCAGGCCTATTCGGGAGTGGTCGCGATCATCGTCTCCCTGGTGCAAAAAGACTGGCGTAAAAAACTGTTTTTTATCATAGTAGGAATATTCGGCCTGTATGGTATGGTAATTTCCGGCACACGCGGGGCCATCAGTATTCCGCTGACCGGCTTCCTTGCCTTTTTTGTATTGAGGAAAAACCTTGGGGTGATGATTTTCGGTTTTTTATTGCTTATTGTGGTTTTCATTTTTTTCAAATACACCTCCATCGGACAGGGGAATGACCAGATCAGGAGGATGCGGACTGCATTCGACCCCAATGATGCATCCCTGCAGGTTCGTCTTGAAAACCAGAAAAGGCTGCGGGTTTATTTAGCAACCAGGCCCTTTGGCGGCGGCATCGGACTGGGAGGAGTTAAAGCCCAGCGTTACCTTCCAAATGCATTTTTGTCGAATATTGCTACCGACAGCTGGTATGTTCTCATTTGGGTTGAACAGGGGATAGTCGGGCTCATGCTCCATCTTTTCATCCTTTTCTATGTCCTGATCAAAGGTGCCTACAATGTCATGTTCCGGATACGCGACCCGGTTTTAAAGATGAAAATGGCGGCTCTTACATCGGGCATGTTCGGCGTTATGGTGGCTTCATATGGCAATGCTGTTCTAGGGCAGATGCCCACCAGTATTGTGATATATGTTACAATGGCATTGATGCTCAATTCAGAAAAGCTTGATATTCCTAAAAATGGATATGTTTAACTCGGGAAAAAATATTACTTTGCAGGTTTATTCATCTCAAATCAAATAGTACCATGAAAGGCAGAGATTTCATCATCACCGGACTCCAGCCATGGGATATTCCCATTGGCTCAAATGCGATCGATATTGCCAGGGAAATCGCTGTCGACAACCGTGTTTTATACGTCAACAGCCCATTGGACCAGATGACGATCTACCGGAACCAACCGAAACCCGAGATAAAACACCGGATGGAAGTTTACAGGAAACAAAGCGATCCCCTCCGGCAGATAACCGGGTCGCTGTGGGTGCTGGATTTCCCATTTTCCATCTGGTCGGTCAACGGCCTGCCTGACGGTCTCCTTTTCGACATCTTTAATAAACGCAACAACCATAAAATTTTCAGTTTTGTAAAGAAAATTGCGGAAAAGCTGAAATTCACCAATGTCATTCACTTTAACGACAATGACATTTATCGCAGCTTTTACGCAAAGGAACTCCTTGATCCCTCGCTTTCTGTGTATTACAGAAGGGACAACCTGCAACCTTATGGTTACTGGAAGAAACATGTAGGCAGGCTGGAACCTTTACTGATTCAGAAAAGCGACCTTGTCGTTTGCAATTCGCCGCAGTATGCCGAATATTCGCGAACTTTCAATAAAAACAGTTTTAATATCGGGCAGGGTGTCGACCTTTCGGCCTATGATCCTGACCTCCGGTTTGAAACCCCTGCCGACATCGGCGCAATCCCAACACCGCGAATCGGTTATATAGGGGATATTAACAGTCTCCGCCTCGATCCCGATCTCCTTTACGAACTTGCCAAAAGCAAACCCGGCTATTCTTTTGTCATGATCGGCGGGGAGGATAAGGTCTTTGCCGCACACCGCCTGCATACATTGAAAAACGTATACTTCCTGGGCAGTATTCCGAAAATTACAGTCCCGGCCTATATGTCAGCCCTGCAAATATGTCTTAACCCACAGGTTCTCAATGAAATAACAAACGGGAACTATCCACGGAAAGTGGACGAGTACCTTGCCATGGGTAAAGCCGTGATTGCCACCACTACAGCCACCATGGAACTTTTCAGAAATCATGCCTACCTTTGCACCAACGTGGCGGAATACCAGGAGGCGGTAGAAAGTGCCCTCCTTGTGCTGAATGACGAAAAAGTTATCCGGGAACGGATTCAATTCGCCCGCTCACACAGCTGGAAAAACAATGTCAGCAGCATATATCAGCATATTCAGGAATTAATGACCAAATAACAACGATATGTATTACAGGAATGTCTCGGACTTGAATAAAATAATCCTTAAAAGGTTAAGTATTATTCCACGGGATTTCGACCTGATCGTCGGGATTCCCAGAAGCGGGATGCTGCCTGCTAACCTGCTTGCCCTTTACCTGAACAGGCCATACACGGATATCCATTCATTTATCAACGGCCATATATACAAGGCTGGTGCCCGCGGCCAGTTTTTCGATATCAAGGATTTCAAAAAGATCCTGGTTGTTGACGACAGTATTGCGTCCGGGTCGGCCATGGAAAAGTGCAAGGCAAGTTTAAGCCACCTGGCTTCCGACTTTTCAATCAGCTACTGTGCCATCTATGTCATTCCCGGCAAGGAAAAAATGGTGGATTATTTCTTTGAAATTGTCCCGCTTCCGCGGTATTTTCAATGGAACATCCTCAACCATACTAGCCTGGAAAAGGCTTGCTTTGATATTGACGGCGTACTGTGCATTGATCCTACCGATGAACAGAATGATGATGGTGAAAAATACAGGGATTTTATTCTCAATGCCCCTCCCCTCTTCATTCCCGGCAGTAAAATCGGGACCATCGTGACTTCAAGGCTTGAAAAATACAGGAAAGAGACCGAGACCTGGCTTGCGGCAAACAATGTCAAATACAACGACCTTGTACTGCTTGACCTCCCTGACAAGGAGGCCCGGATGCGGGCCAACAGCCACGCCGTGCACAAGGCAAAGACATACATGAACAAGCAATATGTTCTGTTCATTGAAAGTTCTTTAAGCCAGGCCATTGAAATAAACAGGATAGCCAAAAAACCGGTGTTGTGTACCGAAAATTTCGAAATGATATTCGATGCCGAATCGGTCATGTATAATTTAAAAAGCGGTAAATATTTTCCTTTCCTGCGAAAATATGCATTGAAAGTCAGGAATAAACTCCGCAATTTGAAATAGGCACATCTGCCTTATATGTAATTCAGATATACTAAATCCTGTTCGCCAATGAATCCGTTGTTTCAATCGATATACCTGGTATTACAAATTGCAGTGCTTGCGGCGTTGCTTCTGCCCACCCTTTACATCTTCGTATTTGCAGTTGCCGGGTTGTTTTACAAACAGCGCCCATATCCGGTTGCCGGACTGAAGCGAAAAATCGCAGTCCTGATTCCCGGCTACAAGGAGGACGATGTGATCATCGAAGTGGCTAAGGAGGCCCTGACCCAGGATTACCCACGCGACAGGTACGATGTTGTTATCATTGCCGACTCCTTCCAACCCGAAACCATCCTCCGTCTTAGAGAACTGCCCATTATTGTCATTGAGGTGAAATTTGAGAAGAGTACCAAGTCGAAAGCCCTGAACAAAGCGATGGAACAGCTGGGCGACACATACGACCTGGCTGTTGTGCTGGATGCCGACAACCTGATGGCTGCCGACTTTCTTTCAAAAATAAATGCTGGTTTTGAACTGAATTTCATGGCTCTGCAGGGGCACCGCGCTGCAAAAAACATGAATACCCCCCTTGCTATACTGGATGCCATAAGTGAAGAGATCAACAACCATATTTTCCGCAAAGGGCACCGTGTTTTAGCTCTTTCATCCGCCATTATAGGGTCGGGAATGGCATTCCGGTACAGTTTCTTTAGGGAGATGATGGCCTCTGCAACCGCCATCGGCGGATTTGACAAGGAGATTGAACTGAAGATGCTGAAGGACAACCATAAAATCGGGTATCTCAACGATGCCGTGGTATATGACGAAAAGGTACAGAAAGCCGATGTCTTCAGCAACCAGCGCAGGCGCTGGCTTTCGGCCCAGCTGCATTATTTCAGGCAGGATTTCCTCTCTTCCCTGAGGTCACTTATTACCAGGGGAAATATTGATTATTTCGACAAGACGATCCAGTTTATACAACCACCGCGGATCCTGCTGCTTGGAGCAGTATTAATGAGCGGGGCAGTGTTTTTCCTTGTTAACCTCTGGCTGAACATTTCTCCTTCGTATAACTGCTTATGGGTCGGGGTTGTGGCCTTGTGTGTTCTGGCCTTCATCTTCTCCATCCCGGTTTCATTTTATAATACGGCCACTTTGAAAGCAATGGCCAGCCTGCCGGGGGGGATGCTTCTCATGCTTGGATCGCTGCTGAAGATCAAGGGAGCCAACAAGCAATTCATTCACACACAACATGGTGCGGTAAAACCATCATCAAAAGACGATTCTACAGGTTAATTTTTCAAAAAATCACCATGAAGATAGGGATAGAAGGACAACGGCTTTTCCGACAGAAAAAACACGGCATGGATATGGTTGCCCTGGAACTGATCAGGAACCTCCAGCAGATTGATACTGAAAATGAATATATCCTGTTTATCAAACCCGATACCGACGATAGTGTTCTTTCCGAAACTTCAAATTTCCGGATTGTGAAACTTGAAGGCGGGTTTTATCCCTATTGGGAACAAATTGCGCTTCCGAAAGCAGCAATGGAAGCCGGTTGCCAGATTCTCCACTGCACAAGCAATACAGCCCCTGTTAACACAACCATACCGCTGGTAGTTACACTTCATGATATCATCTACATGGAATCGGGCTACCTTAAAATCTTAAGGGGAAGCGGATCGCCTTACCAGAAATTCGGGAATGTCTATCGCCGGATGTTCGTCCCCCGGATCGTGAAGAAGAGCAGGAAGATCATCACCGTCTCGCATTTTGAAAAGAACAGGATAGCCGACTTCTTTGGCATCCGCGGCGATCAGCGGCTCACTGCAGTTTACAACGGTGTCAGCGAACACTTAAAACCGGTTACCTCGCAGGAAGAACTGCGGCGAGTAAAGGAAAAATACAATTTACCTGACCGTTTCTTCTTTTTCCTGGGAAATACAGATCCGAAGAAAAACACGAAGGGCACCTTAAAGGCCTATTCCGACTTTGTCAAACAGACCGGAAGCGACATCAGGCTGGTGATGCTCGATTACGACTTGGTTGAACTCGATAAACTGCTTGCTGAAATCAACGACCAGCCCCTGATCAGCAGAATTGTGCTTACCGGCTATGTAGTCAACACTGATCTGCCTGCGATTTACGGGCAATGTGAAGTTTTTCTTTATCCCTCCCTGCGTGAGAGTTTCGGCATTCCAATGCTTGAAGCTATGGCCTGCGGAGTACCTGTGATAACCTCAAATACATCATCCATGCCTGAAGTGGCTGGTGATGCAGCCTTTATCATCGATCCCTTTAAACCGGAAGAGATCACAAAGGCACTCCTGCTGTTAACCGGCAACAATGAACTCAGGGCGGAATTGATTGCCAAAGGATTTATCCAGGCAGCAAAATTTTCATGGAAATCCATGGCTGAAAATGTACTGAAGATATACCGGGAAATCGGGGCTTCACTCAAATAAAAAAACTTAAACAAATACAACCAACCCACCCTAACCCGTTTGTGAATAAATAAGCGTGCCGATAACGGGATAAGCAAGTATAAAATGAAGAAACTCAAGACCTACTCCAGGTATTTTTTCGACTATCTCAAACATGGTGATTTCCTGTCAATTGTTGCATCCATAAGGTATCTTGTCAACAAAACCTCACATAAAAATGACAGGATCATCCGGACATCCATCGGTAAATTCTATTGCCGTAAAAACACGAACGATTTTCAATTTGCCAACTGGGGTTATGAGTGGGGGGTCAAACAATTCCTGCTTGCCCAAAG
>JBAXFZ010000180.1:0-8301 GCA_037139685.1 Bacteroidota bacterium | reverse complement strand
ATGCCCTGGTGTTCGGGGATGGTGTTTCCGAACAATTCCTTAAACTTTACCGGTCGGGGGTGCTGACTGCTGACCAGCTTGAGGAGATCAGGCGCAACGGGCTGGAGGATTAACAGGCGCGGTCAACAGGTCAGTGCCGCACAATAACCTTCAGTATCCCCGGTTCCGATGCATATTCAAATGCCGTGAGAATATCACTGAAATTATAGATCTTCGATATGAGGGGTGTCGGATCGACGACCCCTGTTGTCAGCAGGTTTAATGCCGGATCAAACAGCCCGCACCGTGAACCAATGATCTCAAATTCATTGATCACAACCTGGTTCAGGTCGATCTGTTCGGGGTTGGCAACGGTGGTTTTCAGCACCAGTTTTCCTCCCGGGTAGAGGTGGGCCATGGCCGTTCCGATCCCGGCCGGGCTTCCGGTACAGTCGATACATACCTCAGCCTTGTCTTCCGGTGCCAGGGTTGAAAGCAATGCAGCGCTGATCCCCATCGATCCTGCCTTTGCCACCTTTTGCCGGTTAGGATCAAACGTAACAGCTTCACAGCCATTTAACCTGAAAACCAGGGAGATCAGCAGTCCGAGTTTCCCGGCACCAAAAATATACACCTTTTGAGACGGGCGGATTTGCACCTGTTCGAAGATTTCGATGGCTGCAGCCAGGGGTTCAGTAAATACGGCTGATTCCGGCTTCAGTGTTCCCGGGATTTCACGCAGGTTCCCTTCGGGAAGTACAATGAAATCTGCAAAAACACCATGATGCCCATGAATTCCCAAAACCGTTCTTGTGGGGCAATGTCTTTTACGCCCGCTTTTGCAGAGAAAACATTCACCGCATGGGCAGTTGACCTCCCCCACCACCCTTTGTCCCGACAACCTGCCCGAACCCGAAACTACCTCGCCCACAAATGCTTGACCCGGGATCCCGGTGAAATTCATGTACCCGCGGGTAATCTCCAGATCTGTGTTGCAGATGGCTGAATATAGGACCCGGATCAGTACCTCATCGGATTTTGCTGTGGGTGCCGGCACTTCGACCATCTTTAGTGAACCGTCAAAAAATAGGGCTTTCATTATATAATTTTTTTAAATTATCCGGGTTATATAATTGAATAAGTTTAACTTTATTGACCCGGACCAGAAGAGGTCAAACCAGCTTTACCGGTAAAAACAAACGGACTCTCCCGGGTTGCCATTCAGTTCAGTTAATTTTAATGCGACCATAAAGATAACAGTTGTTGATTAACCCATACCTCCTGCATGATGAAAAAATCACAACTATTTCTTTCAGCCATTCTGCTCTTGTTTTTGATTTCCTGCAGCAAAAGCGGGAATCCTGAATACCAGCCTGCATCAGCAGGAACGATCCGCATCGGCGTTTTGCTGAGCCTGACAGGAAGCGGGTATTCAACGGGACAGGCTACCCAGGTTTCGGTTGACCTTGCAAGACAGGATATCCAGGCATATCTTTCATCGGTGGGAATTCAGAAGACAGTGGAACTGGCGGTTGCCGATACAAAGACGAATACGACGGAAGCCTGCAGCCAGCTGAAAATATTCTATGACAAGGGTATCCGCCTGGTACTCGGCCCATACAGCAGTGCAGAACTCCAGGCTGTAAAAAAATATGCCGATTCGCACGGCATGCTCATCGTGAGCCCTTCCAGTACTGCGGCTGCATTGGCAATTCCCAATGACAATATTTTCCGCTTCGTATCAAGTGACATAATACAGGGGGAGGCAATGAATAAGATGCTTACCGACGACAAGATCAAGGTGATCATTCCTGTCATCCGTGATGATCTGTGGGGCAACGGTTTGCTGAATGTACTGCAGGTTGATTTTACGGCCAGCGGGGGATCGGTGCAACCGGCGGTTAAATATGCACCCGGAACAACCGATTTTTCTGCCCTGTTGTCCCAGCTTGATGCGGAGGTTGCCGGGGAGCTGAATCACCATAATCCCAATGAAGTGGCTGTTTACATGCTCTCCTTTTCAGAAGGAGCGGCAATCCTCGGATTGGCAAAGAATTATCCGAATCTCAACAATGTGTACTGGTATGGCGGATCTGCATTCGCAGAGAACACCGCTTTACAGACCAACACAGGTGCGGCACTGTTTGCCTATACACACGGACTTCCCTGCCCGGTTTATGGTCTTGATGATGGAGCAAAGGATAAATGGCAGCCGCTTACCGACCGGATCACGGCACAATTGGGGAGAAAACCCGAAGTTTATGCTTTGACCGCCTACGACGCACTCTGGGTAGGTGTGCTCACCTATGCGCAAACCGGGCTGACGCCGGCCACCGCCTTGCTGAAAACTGCCTTTGTCAGCGTTGCCGGGAATTTCTACGGGGTAACGGGAGAGACCCGGCTGGATGAAAATGGCGACCGGGCTGTGGGAAATTATGATTTCTGGGCCGTTAAGCATGATACCACCGGATATAACTGGAAACGGGTTGCAAAGTACAACTCGCAATCGGGAACCCTGGTGCGGGAGTGACCGGCCCGGCCTGATGAATAGGAATTACAGCCGTTTCACGAAAAAGACCTTTCCATCTCCCTCTTTATAAAAGTCGTTGATTTGTGCCTCCTGGGTGTAGCCGATACGGTTATAAAAATGACGCGTAGGGGTGTATTTTTCAAGCGAAGATGTTTCGGCAACCACTATCCGGCCCCCCATTTCCCTGATGATCCGGTGTGTCTCTTCAATGATGAGATTCCCGATCCCCTGGCCGCGGTAATCGTTGTGGGTCACAATCCAATACAGATCAAAGCTGCCCTCGGTGCCGGCAATTGAACCAAAGCAGGTATATGACACGGTCTTCCCCTCAAGTTCGGCGAACACAAAATGATAATCGCTCTGGTCGCCAAGTTCAATCCTGTCTTCAACAAGTTCAAGGGCTACAGGGATTTCAAAATCATAAAAAAAACCGGTCGAGATGATCATATCCCTGACAATCTCAACATCTTCGGGCCGGACTTCCCGGCGAAAAACAAGCTTTGTTTTCATCTGCTCTGTTATTTTCTGATTGCATCCGCAAGGATGCGCGTAATGACTTCAGGGAAATCAAGCCCCTTTTTTTTGGAGGCGGCCATAAATCCACCCGATTCCGAAAGGCAGGGATTCAGGTTTATATCAATCACCAGGGGCTCTGATTCGACCGTGACCCTGAAGTCGATCCTGACATATCCCTTAAACCCCATCTCGTTCCAGCATTTTTTGCAAATGGCGATCATCTGGTTCCTGAGGGGTTCGTCGCTTTTCGATATCTGGAAAGTACGCCTGGTGTGTGAATATTCAAAGGAATGTTCATCCCATTTTGACTTGTACCCCATGATTTTGGGCTTCCCTTCAGGATACCCCCTGAAGGTCATTTCGGCCAGTGGCAGCACTTCAGGGCCCTCTGCGCCATAGAGGATTGAATTGTTGAATTCCCTGCCCTCGACATATTCTTCAATAAAATAGTGATCCCTGCTTTTAAGTTCTGTTTTCTTAATAAAATCCTGGTCAGAACCCCAAAAAACACAATCCTCGTCCAGCTCGAGCGAGCCCTCTTCCCAGATGGGCTTGACAATGTATCGTTTGCCGGCCTGCAGCCTGTATCCCTCGTTGATGGCATATCCCGCGGGTGTCTTTACGCCGATTTTCTCCAGTTCCTTCTTGGCAAGCAGTTTGTTTGAACACTGAAACATCGGGATCAGCGGGGAACCGGTATAGGGAATTCGCAGGAAGTTCAAGACAGAATTGGCCAGGAATGTGAATTCTCCTTTATTCCCGATCGTTTCGGCAAGATTGAAAATGATATCCGGATTTATGGTCTGAAGTTGCCTGATAGCTGTTTTCAGATTCAGGTCAATTTGCATGTATTGCACTTCATAACCGAGGGTTTTCAATGCCTCTGTCACCAGGTTGACCTGTTCTATCACATCCGCTTCATCATCTTTTGGCTTTTTTGAAAGCTTGTTATAAAGGATGAGAACTGATTTTTTCATTATTTAAGCTGTTTTCTGTAGGATGAAAAACTGTCAATGTTGAAGTTAGGTTGCCGGCGGAGGCGGATTTACAACCCGGGCCTCATAAAAGGCAGGGAACCGGTGACGAGCGGTGCTGTTACGGATGTTCCGGGTTTAACCTTTTTGCAGCTGAGATCATGATCTCTTTAATAATCCTCTCAAAATCATAACCATGCAAATAGGCAAGGATGGGCAGATCGGAATGAACTTTATCCAGGCCGGCCAGTGGGTTAACTTCAATGAAGTTTGGAACGCCGAACCGGTCAACACGGATGTCGACTCTTCCACCGTCGCGGCAACCCAGGATACGCCATGCCTGCAAAGCCAGGCTGATGCATTTTTCGGAAATCTCCTCCTCCGGAACCGCATATTCCACCGCCTTCAGGTAATCCGACTTGGTCTGGTACGAATAAATGCTGTTGGTATCCTCCTTCTTGTAAAGGATCTCCATAATGCCGACTGGATAACCTTCTGCTCCTGATCCCAGGATCCCGACTGTAAATTCCCGGCCGGGAAGATATTCTTCGACAAGCAACCCCGATGGATAGCGTTTGAGCAGGTCGATGCAGACATCCGACAGCTCTTCCGGGTTGTTAACCCTTGAGAGGGAATTGATCCCTTTCCCGGTTCCCTCGGCGCAGGGTTTGACAAACAGAGGGTAAGGCAGGCTGACACCGGCAATATCCTCTTCTCTCTCAACAACAGTAAAATCGGGGGTGGGAACACCGCAATCCCTGACGACCCGTTTGGTCATCCCCTTATGCAGGGTTAATGAAAGTACCAGTGCATCCGAGAAGGTATAGGGTATCCGGTAGGCATCGAGCAGGGCCGGAACCTGGGCTTCACGCCCGATGCCAAACATTCCCTCGCAAATGTTGAATACCATCTCCCAGCGGTCGCCCCGGGCAAGCCTGGAGGTCAGGTGGCGCACATGACCGATCCGGTCGGTTGTATAGCCCAGCTTCTGCAGGGCGGTCTCAATACCCTCAATTGTGCCTTCACGGTCAAACTCCGCTGTCTCCTCTTCGCTGTAGCCCTCCTGCAGGTAATCCGACCGTAAATCATAAGTCAGTCCTATGGTCATAAATTATTGGGTAAAATCGGGGTATCTGAAAATCTTTTCTTCGTAATTCTTTAACAGGACGTAACCATCTTCGCGTCCAACAAAATATTCGGGAAGAAGCGGGATTTTGCCGCCGCCGCCGGGAGCATCCACAACATAGGTTGGCACGGCATAGCCGCTTGTATGGCCACGAAGACCCTTTATAATCTCCAGCCCTTTCTCGATGGTCGTACGGAAATGCCCCGTACCCACAACAGGGTCGCACTGGTAGAGGTAATAGGGGCGGACACGGATTTTAAGAAGGCCGTGCATCAGGTTTTTCATCACTTCCACTTCATCGTTGATACCTTTCAGCAACACAGTCTGGCTGCCCAGGGGGATCCCGGCATTGGCCAGCTTTTCACAGGCCTCCTTCACTTCGACGGTAATTTCATCAGCGTGTGTGAAATGAATGCTCATGAAGAGCGGATGGTATTTTTTAAGCATGTTAACCAGCGGCCGGGTAATCCTTTGCGGAAGCACAGCCGGTACTTTGGTGCCGATCCGGATAATTTCAACATGGGGAATGCTGCGTAAACGCGACAGGAGGTATTCAACATGAAGATCGGGCATCGTGAGCGGGTCACCGCCTGAGATCAGCACGTCACGTACCTCTTTATGCTGTTCAATATAATTAAGCCCAGCTTCCCAAGATTTCACCCCGATATGACATTTATCCTTGGCTACCATGCGCGTACGGGTGCAGTAACGGCAGTAGGTCGAACAAAAACCCGTAACCAGGAATAATACCCGGTCAGGATAACGGTGAACGATATTGGGTACGGGACTGTCGTGTTCCTCCGAAAGGGGATCAGATGCTTCACCTGTATGGAGCAGGAATTCATCGAATACGGGGACGACGCTCTTACGCAGGGCCTGTTCCGGGTTATCAGGATCAAGCAGGCTTATATAATAGGGAGAGATACGCAGGGGGAGCGACTGGCTCTTTGTTTCAAAGGGCTTTACTTCATTGTCGGAAAGCCGGATGTATTTTGCCAGCTGTTCAATGGAACGTGCGCTGTTCTTGATTTGCCAGTGCCAGTTATTCCAGTCTTTGACCGTGGCTTCCGGAAAATATGTTTGCAGGAATGAAAGGGATCGGTCACTGATTGCTGATTTATCACGATCTATTCGTGATTTGAAATATTCGTCTAAAAGAGAGGCTTCATCTATGTAGGTGGGCTGACTTGGAGGTTCTTCTTCTTCTGATAATTCGGGATGTGGAATGACTAGTTTCTCTGTCGGATTTTTTTCCATTGGGTGGTTCTCTGTTTTGAGGTTAAAATTAATGATGCCCCCTGCCAGTATAGTAAATGTTTAAATGGTTATTAATCAATTTATTATAAATAGTTACGAAGATCATCATTTGTGTAGTAAATTCGGATGCAAATAGGCTACAAATTTATGTACTTTTGACACTTCGAAACGATTTTTTTTCAACAAAATTGTGTTAATAATTCTACCCTGAATGAAATTATTTTGCAGGCAGTTTGGCACCGGGAAGGCGGTGGTTATTTTACATGGATTATTTGGCCTTTCCGACAACTGGGTCTCTTTCGGACACCTTCTGGCTGAACACTATACGGTATATATTCCCGATCTCCGCAATCACGGCCAGTCGCCTCACAGCAGCATCTTTGATTTTCCGGCCCTTGAAAACGACCTGGCGGAATTGCTTGAAAATCTTAAACTGGAAGAAATTTTCCTGATCGGCCATTCGCTCGGCGGAAAAACTGCCATGTATTTCACCCTGCATCATCCTGCCATTGTTAAGAAACTGGTTGTTGTTGATATCTCGATGCGGAAATCCCCCCCAGACAGGGAACATCAGCTATTGCTCAATGCCATGATGGCTGTTGATTTCAGCAGGGCAAAATCAAGGAGTGATGTGGACCACCAGCTTCAGGAAACCATTAAAAGTGTCAGGCTGAGACAATTCCTGCTGAAAAATGTCTACTGGCGTGACAGGTACAACCTTGACTGGCGCCCCGACCTCAGGTCGATCAACGACAACCTCCTTTCGGTTTTTGAGGGGGTCAATGATTCAGGGATTTACGGGGGTCAGGCTTTGTTCATTCGTGGCGGTTTGTCCGATTATATCCTCGATTCTGATCTGCCTGAGCTGAAAATGAAATTCCCCGGGGCAGAGGTGAAAACCATTGCAAATGCTGCACATTGGGTTCACGCTGATGCTCCCGGGGAGTTTTTTGCACTCGTGAAAAATTTCCTCGGCTGTTGATTAATAACGGTTGATCTCTATCTTGGAGATGGCTGTTTTGATTGTCAGGTAAATTTTATTTTTACCTGTTGCAAAATTTGAGGTCTGGTAAATCCCGTCCCCCTTTTTTGTAAACCCATCGAATTCCTTGCTTATCATAAAAGATTCCGATTTAACCTGGCACCCCGATTCCTTCGGGATATCAACCTTGATTGAGGATGCCCCTGCATTGAATGTCATGACGGTAACCGGGTTTTTACTCCCTATCTTTATATTAATGGAGGATGCCCCGGCATCGATGGTGGTGGTATCTATTTTATAATCCCTCAGGTCCATGTTGATTTCAGCAGCGCCAATTTCAAATTTAAGGTTCCAGGAGGGTTTCTCATTGAGTTTGATTTCAACTTCGTTTGATTTTACCGAATGGCGGATTCCCGATTTTTCAAGTGAGAGCTTGATCTTTTTCCGGCCGTTTTCGTTGGTGGTGGTCAGTGAATAATTCCCGATATCGCCGCTTTTATCGAACGCAAGGAAATCGGAGGTAACTCCTTCCAGGTGGAAGTTGCCGGCTGCTGCATCGAGGCGCAGCTCCCCTTTATTGATCAGGGAATCAAACGGGACACTCAGGTTCTGAGGCTGGTAATTGTAGGTGGTGGTGCTGTCTTCATCATCATCCCAATCCTTGCTGGAGAATCCCCTGAAATTGTGCATATGAAGCCATGAACCCTTTTCAGAAATCCGGTTGAAGAAAATCACCGTCACCGCCAGAACCGCAACAAGTGCAACAACTTTAATTCCATCGCGGATAGGAAGTATTGAGATACCCCACAGGATCAGGATCAACGGCCAGAGGTTAAACAATGTCCGGATGCCAAATTCAAGAATCCCGAAGTTGTTCAGCATAAATAAAATCCCGATCGCAATCAGGATAAAGGCCCAAAATACATGAAGATATTTC
>JBAXFZ010000179.1:0-8313 GCA_037139685.1 Bacteroidota bacterium | reverse complement strand
TTTCTCTTTCTCATTCTTTTTATTCTTCTCTTTGTCTATGTCTTTAACATCAGCATATTTTTCCTTTTTTTTACCCTTTGCTTTTTCATCATCAAGATCTTCGTATTTGTCATCTTTTAATTTGTCCTTCTTCTTGTCTTTACTCTTGGTATCATCATACTTGTCCTTCTTCTTGTCTTTATATTTCTTCTCTTCTTTTTTCCAATCCTTATCCTTCTTTCCTTCTTTTGGAAGTTTTTTGTCGTGCTTACTCTTCTTTTTCTCCTTCCCATATTTAACCTATACCGTAACGGTGACTGACAGCTTTGGATGTAAAGGAGTTTCGACTGCGAACATTACCGAACCGGCTGAAGTACTGACAGTCTCTGCTTCACAGACACATTCTGCATTGTGCAGGGGAGGAGATGATGGTACGGTTACTGCAAATGTTTCAGGAGGAACCCCGACATACAGTTACCTGTGGAATTCTGTCCCGGCTCAAACCACTCAGACTGCTACCGGCCTCACTTCGGGTACTTACACTGTTACCATAACAGATGCCCACTCCTGTACGGCAACAGCATCCGCTGCTGTTACAGAACCGTCTGCGGCACTGGCAGCCTGGGTTTCGTCACATACGGATGTATTGTGCCATGGCGAAAGCACAGGCCATTTAACCGTAGGTGTGTCGGGTGGCACGTCAGGATATTCCTACCTTTGGAATACCACCCCTCCTCAGACCACGAACAATGCCGGCGGTCTCACCGCAGGCAGCTACACGGTAACCGTAACGGATGCCCATTCATGTACCATCGCAATAACAGATGTGATAACCGAGCCTTCTGAAATTCTTGTTGCTAACCTTGTTTCCCAAACCAACGTACAATGTCATTCCGGGAACAATGGAAGCGCCACGGCGTTCGGATCAGGCGGAACTTCGGCTTATGCCTACCAGTGGAGTGATGGTCAGACCACCATGAGTGCTACTGGGCTGACTTCAGGTACCTATATTGTAACGGTTACTGATTCACATGCATGTACGGCTACAACCTCCACGGTGATCACACAACCGGATGCCTCATTGACTGCCGACGCAGTACAAACCCATTCGGTACTGTGCCACGGAAACAATGATGGTATTGCTACTGTTAGCGTTTCTGGGGGAACTTCCGGATACTCATACTTATGGAGCACCTCCCCGCCTCAAACCACCATTGCTGCAACAGGTCTGACAGCCGGCAATTATTCGGTGACGGTCACTGATGCGCATACCTGTACAGTCATTGCCACTACCACAATCACTCAGCCATCAGCCGCACTTTTTGCTGCGGTCACTTCACACACGGATATTTTATGCCACGGTGAAAGCAATGGCAGCCTGACGGTTGTTGTGTCGGGTGGAACAACTGGTTATACATACCTGTGGAATACAACCCCGCCCCAGACATCGAGCGTGGCATCAGGACTCACAGCAGGAAGCTATACCTTAACGGTGACCGATGCTCATTCCTGTACCGTCACAGTTACAGATGTGATCACAGAACCTTCTGCAGCACTTGCTGTTGTGATTAGCGGCCAGACAAATGTCCAGTGTCACAACGGGAACAACGGAACCATAACGGTCAGTGTATCGGGGGGAACTCTGAATTACTCCTATATGTGGAGCAATTCACAAACCACTGCAACTGCCGGATCGCTGACCGCAGGAACCTATACTGTCACTGTTACTGATGCACATTCATGTTGGGTCACAACCAGCACTGTAGTAACTCAGCCTGCTGAATCACTAACGGCTGATGCAGTGCAGACCCATTCGGTACTGTGCCATGGAAACAATGATGGTATTGCTACCGTCACTGCTTCAGGCGGAACAACGGGATACTCCTATTTATGGAATACATCACCGGCCCAAACGACCAATGTTGCAACAGGCCTGACCGCCGGCAGCTATTCGGTGACAGTCACCGATTCACATTCCTGTACAGTCGTTGCGGCAACTTCAATAACTCAGCCATCTGCTGTACTTTACGCTGCAGTTACCTCGCACACGGATATACTATGCCACGGTGAAAGCAATGGCAGCCTGACGGCAGGTGTGTCGGGTGGAACAACAGGTTATACATACCTCTGGAATACAACCCCGCCCCAGACAACCAACGTGGCATCAGGCCTAACGGCAGGAAGCTATACGTTAACGGTAACCGATGCCCATTCATGCTCAGTCATAGTAACTGATGTGATAACGGAACCCTCAGCTGTACTTGCCGCTATCATCAGCGCACAAACCAATGTACTGTGCCATGGCGGGTATAACGGAGCCGCTACTGCAGGCGTTTCGGGTGGTACCCTGAATTACTCCTATCTGTGGAGCAATTCACAAACCACTGCAACCGCAACATCCCTTACTGCCGGCACCTACACTGTAACCGTTACCGACGCCCATTTGTGTTCGGCAACTACATTCGCAACAATAACGGAGCCTGATGCCCTATCGATCGGCGGGACCGTAACGAATGTGAGCTGCTATCTCTACAGCAATGGTGCTATAGCGGCTACCTACAGTGGTGGTGTTTTACCATACAGCTACCTGTGGAGCAATGCCCAGACAACTGCCGGTATCAGCGGTATTGCCGCCGGGAACTATTCAGTAACGGTTACAGATGCACATTCGTGCCTCTTATCACAAAGCTGGGTGGTCACACAGCCGGCAGCATGGTCGGTTGATATAACGGGTCCTGATGCAACATGCTGTAATGCAAACGCAGCACCTGATCACTACTGTGCAAATGTCAGCGGCTCTTTCACAACCCCGGTGACATACCAGTGGGTTGTGGTTGGCGGAACCCTCAACAGCGGGGCGAATACCTCCTGCATTGATGTGACATGGAGCTGCTGCGGACAGGGCTACGTAACTGTTTTGGTTACGAAACCAGGTGGATGCACAGTGACCATGACCAAGACAATCTCTGTAAGTCCTGCACCGGTACCGGTGATCACAGGGCCGGTCCAGGTAACATCGGGTCAGACGGGAACTCAGTATTGCACACCGTCAGTCCCAGGTGATCTCTACACATGGGCTGTAATGGGCGGAAGCGTTGTTTCGGGCCAGGGTACAAGTTGTATCACGATCGACTGGGGCCCCTATCCTGTATGCGGATGCGGATCGGTTACAGTCTCCGAAAGCAACAGCACATGTACGGTTACGGCTGTTTATCCTGTTACTCTCATCCCGGGTTCCAATGTTAAAATTTCCGGGTATGTATCCTATCAGAATGCATCTTCAACAAGGATGAACGGTGTGACCATTCAGCTGAAAAATTCGGCAAACGTAGTCGTGGGAACAATAGTAACCGCATGCAATCCCACCGGTAACCAACAAACCGGCTATTATGCATTCACCGATCTTCCGAATGATACCTATAACATATCAGGAAGCTACAACGGTACATGGGGAGGCAACAATGCCACCGATGCCCTTATCGTTCAGCTGAATATACTTGGCACCTATCCATTGGCCGGCTTAAGGGAAGTTGTTGCCGATGTGAATGCTACAAACACCATCACGGCCCTGGATGCACTCTATATCAAACTCAGAACCGTGGGCTCGATCTCATCATACCCGGCAGGGGACTGGAAGGTTACTGATACTACAGTGACCTTATCCGGCCCGCCTTTGGCTGTTGATCTCAAGGTGCTGTGCGTAGGTGATGTCAATGGTTCCTATCTCCCTCTTTTATTTAAAGAGACAAATTCACTTTCCGTCATTGAAGACGGCGTGGTGAATGTTCCTGTTGGCGAACCGTTTATATACAATATCCGCAGCAGCAAACCTGCCGACCTTGGCGCTATGACCCTTTTCATGGATTATGATAAGGAAAGGTTTGAAATTATGGATATAGCCAGCCAGTGGGAGGGGATGAAGTACACACTGGGTGACGGCAAAATCGCGGTTGCCTGGGCTGATACCAAAGCCATGAAGGTGAAGGACAATGATTTGGTTCTGAGCCTGAATATGAGGGTGAAGAGTAAAATTGCTGAACCATCACGCGTGTTTTACATCAAGGCGGGCAGTGAATTTGCTGACATTTTCGCCAAACCATACGACGATTACGACCTCAAGATGGCCAATCTGATAACGGATGACGGTGCACAGGCTTTAGCTATGTTCAACTACCCGAACCCGTTCACCAATACTACGACCATCATTTACAGCCTGCCTGAAGCAGGTCATGTGAAACTTGTCCTTACCGACCTGTTCGGCAAAACAATCAGTACCCTGGTTGACAAACAGGATAAGGCCGGCAGGTATACACTCACGGTTGACCCTTCAGAATTCAATATGTCAGCAGGCGTGTACCTCTATAAGATCATTTTCGACAGTTCGACCGATACCTCGGTGAAGGTTAACAAAATGGTCTTTACCAGGTAACCGGAAGGCTGGGAATCTTCAGCCTTACATTATCAAACTCTCCGGGAGGCAAGGTCGCTAAATGACCTGCCTCCCGGTTTTTTTTTAATTCGCGTGAATTTCATTCAGCCGGAACCATCACCTGGCAGTTACCTTTTGTTTTGCCATCAGCCACAGGGATATTTTCTTCCAGAGATTATCCGCGGATTACCGCAAAAGATTTTAATTTTGGCTTTTCTTTAGCTCTTCATTATGTCCGGATCCCAGAATGTACTCAATCCAAAGAAGTATTATTTCATCGATACTTCATTCAACCTGCTGATGAAACGCAGGATCTACCAGATACTGCTCATCTCCAGCACGTATGATTCCTTTATGCTGGAGGAGGATGGCCGTATCGACGAAACCATTTTCATGGAGTATGTGTCGCTGAACCTGCGTTATCCGCCGCAATTCATCAAGGTGACATCCGAAGCGGAGGCCTTTGAAGTACTTGAGGACAAACGGATCGAACTGGTCATCTCAATGCTGAACATCGAAAAGACCGACACCTTCGACATCGCGATGCGGATCAAGAAGCAGTTTCCCAAGATCCCCATCGTGGTTCTTACCCCGTTTTCCCGCGAAGTCAACCTGAAACTTGCCGAGAAGGATCTGAGTGCCATCGACTATGTGTTCAGCTGGCTGGGTAATGCCGGGATCCTGCTGGCGATTATCAAACTTATCGAGGATAAGATGAACATCGACCAGGATGTAAAGGAGGGAGTCCAGGCAATTCTGCTTGTGGAGGATTCAATTCGTTTTTACTCATCCTACCTGCCAAACATATATAAAATCCTCCTCAAACAGTCGAAAACCTTCATGGCCGAAGGATTGAATGAGCATAACAAGATGCTGCGGATGCGCGGGCGCACCAAGATCCTCCTGGCCACAAACTATGAGGAGGCGGTGAATATGTGGGAAAAATACAAGAACAACCTGCTTGGGATCATCACCGACATATCCTTCATGAGGGCAGGGGAGACCGATAAGACGGCCGGGATAAAATTTGTGGAGAAGGTCAGGGCTGAAGACGAGTATATGCCTATCCTTTTCCAATCAACAGATACAGAATATGAATCCCTGGCACACGAAATGAAAGTCGGATTCCTTAATAAAAATTCGAAAACCCTTTCGATCGAACTCAGAAATTATATCACGGAGTATTTTTCTTTCGGCGATTTCATCTTCATCGATCCGGGAAACGGCAGGGAGATTACCCGTGCCGTCGACCTGAAATCGCTGCAGGATAAAATTTTCGAGATCCCCGACGATTCGCTGCTTTACCATATGCAGCGTAACCACTTTTCAAAATGGCTCAATGCCAGGGCGCTGTTTCCCATTGCCGAGATGTTCAGGGAGGTTTCGGTTACAGCCTTTGCCAATGACATGGATGAGGCTAAGCGATACCTTTTTGATGCCATCACCGCGTTCCGCATCAACAAGGCTAAAGGGGTGATTGCCGATTTCGACCGCGACCGGTATGATGAGTACCTTCAGTTTGCGCGTATCGGCGAGGGATCAATCGGAGGAAAGGCGCGTGGCCTGGCCTTCCTCGATTCTCTCATCAAGCGTAACAGGCTAACCGACCACTACGAAGATGTGGTGATTACCATCCCGCGAACAGTGGTGCTTGGAACCGATATCTTTGATGAATTCATGGAGGAGAACAACCTCTTCGAATTTGCCCTGTCGGATCGCAGCGACAAGGAGATACTTACAAGGTTTGTCAAATCAAGGCTCCCCTTCAGGATTCATGAAGATCTCTACCGCTTCATCTCCTGCCTCAATAACCCGATCGCAATCAGGTCTTCGAGTTTGCTTGAAGATTCTCATTATCAGCCATTTGCCGGGATTTATTCAACCTACATGATCCCGAATATCAAGTTCAACGAACGGGTGATGATCGATAAGCTGAGCGAGGCGATTAAAAGTGTTTATGCCTCTGCCTATTTCAAGGACAGCAAGTCATATATGGCTGCAACGCTGAATATGATTGATGAGGAAAAGATGGGCATTGTGCTCCAGGAGGTGACCGGAAGGCAATACGGGGATCGATTTTATCCCGCTATTTCAGGGGTGGCCAGGTCGATCAATTTTTACCCGATCGCACCTGAGAAACCCGAAGACGGGATCGCCAACATCGCTTTCGGCCTTGGTAAATACATCGTGGACGGGGGCAACGGTATCAGGTTTTCACCAAAGTATCCTAAAAAGATACTGCAGCTTTCAACCCCCGAATTTGCCCTGACCGAGACCCAGAAGTTCTTTTTTGCCCTCGATCTGCGCCCTGAGAGCTTTTTACCCGATACCGACGACACGGTGAACCTGATGAAGCTGAGAATCAAGGATGCTGAAAACGACCATGCCCTCAAACTGGTGGCCTCCACCTTCGATTACGAAAGCCACCAGCTGAAAGACGGTATCCTGGGGGATGGAAAGCGAATCGTCACCTTCTCGCCGTTGCTTAACCATGGTACATTTCCCCTTGCTGAAATTTTATGCCAGGTACTCGAAATCGGCCAGAGAGAAATGAACAAACCGGTTGAAATCGAGTTTGCCGTTAATCTTGACATGCCCCCGGGTCATCCGAAAGTATTCAGTCTCCTGCAAATCCGCCCCATTGCCGGTCGCGATGAAACGATCAACCTGAAGCCCGAAGAAATTCGCCAGGCGGATACACTGATGATTTCAAACACAGCCCTGGGAAATGGCATTATCAAAGGGATTTTCGATTTTGTCTATGTTAAGCCCGACAAATTTGACGCCTCAAAAAGCAAGGAGATGGCTTTGAGGCTCGATATCCTGAATGAAAAATTCGTCCAGGAAAAGAAAAATTATGTGCTCGTTGGCCCCGGCCGCTGGGGTTCAAACGATCCGTGGCTCGGGATCCCGGTGAAATGGCCGCAGATCAGCGCTGCCAGGGTCATCGTTGAATCGGGTCTCGACAACTACCGCATTGATCCCAGCCAGGGGACCCACTTCTTCCAGAACCTTACCTCATTCAGGGTAGGCTACTTTACAATCAATCCTTTCATCAATGACGGTTTTTACAACCTGGAATTTCTTAACAGCCAGCCGGCTTTCCATGAAGATGAATATATCCGGCATGTGCGGTTTGATAGGGAGATCAGGATCGAAATCGACGGCAAGAAGAATTTTGGGGTGATATACAAGCCGAAATAGCGAAATGGCGAAATAGCGAAATGGCGAAATTGCGATGCAATTACGAACACCCGAAAAAAAATGGGATTTTGGGTAAAAGACGAAAAGGATAGTGGGGATTCCGAGCAAAAGGCGAGGCGGCGGGGTGGAGAGGTCAGAATTGAATGTAGATGGGCATCGATGAGCCAAGGCTCCTGAAAAAAACAATGAGGGTGACGGTTGCAACCGCAATGAGCGTTTTCCATCCCCATCCGAGTGGGACCAGGCTTCTTCGCAGTTTTGCATATATTTCTTCGGGCAGGAAATGCAGGGAATACCCCGCCAGCATCATCAGCAGGACCGGGTAGTATGCCGTAACGAAGACCGGGAGGCCCCTGGCATAGAAATTGGAAGTAATTTGTTTGAAAACCGAGAGACTTTCCAAAGGCGTGCGCATCCTGAAGAAGACCCAGGCCACCGACACAAATAAAAAGGTCAGTAGGGTGCCGCCTATGTTTTCTGTCTCCCTGAACCATTTTCCCCGGCCTCTTCTAAAACTGCGTGTTGCGTGGCTCCACGACTTCTGAATGGCAATGGCCGCCCCGTGCAATCTTTTTCGCGCCCGTAGTTTGGGGCGATTTTTGATCAGCGGTTTCGGCTCCCGGCGTGGAGCCATTCCCGCGTTAAAGGGGGGGGGAGGGAATCAAAATGCTTGAGCATCCCACGAGATCCTGCTCGTCCGG
>JBAXFZ010000178.1:0-8318 GCA_037139685.1 Bacteroidota bacterium | reverse complement strand
GCCGACATTCACATTGCCCGCAACATGCCCCCTTTTCCCGGGGTTCGTTGCCGGCCCGGTTTCAGGATCAGCGGTTAATCCATTTTGAAGCGCCTTCGGAATACCTGTTGCCCTGCACCATCATCGCTGACGAAGCAGTGTTGATCTCAAGAAGATCGTCCGCCGACAGTTCTACTGCAGTTGCCCCGAGGTTTTCCTCCAGGCGGTTCAGCCTGGTGGTCCCGGGGATCGGAACGATCCAGGGCTTTTGGGCAAGCAGCCATGCGAGGGCTATCTGGGCAGCCGTTGCATTCCTGCGCTGCGCAACCCGGACAAGCAACTCCACGAAGACCTGGTTTACTTTACGGTTTTCGGGTGATAGCCGTGGAACAGTATTGCGGAAGTCGGTCTTGTCGAAGGTCGTATTTTCGTCCATTTTCCCTGTGAGGAACCCTTTGCCAAGCGGGCTGTAGGGGACAAAGCCGATTCCCAGTTCTTCAAGCACCGGTAGGATTTCGGCTTCCGGCTCCCTCCACCACAGTGAATATTCGCTCTGAAGCGCGGTAACAGGCTGAACGGCATGGGCACGCCGGATGACCTGCACACCTGCTTCGGAAAGGCCGAAATATTTCACCTTTCCTTCTTTAATAAGGTCCTTAACGGTTCCGGCAACATCTTCGACAGGCACCTTCGGGTCGACACGGTGCTGGTAAAACAGGTCGATTACATCTGTCCTGAGCCGTTTCAAAGAGGACTCGGCAACCTGCCTGATACGTTCAGGGCGGCTGTCAAGGCCGGAAATGCCACCGGTATCGAACCCGAACTTGGTGGCGATGACCACCCTGTCACGAAACGGAGCCAGCGCTTCGCCAACGAGTTCTTCATTTGTGTATGGCCCGTAAACTTCAGCTGTATCAAAAAAAGTGACGCCGCGTTCAACGGCTTGCCGGAGCAGGGAAATCATCTCGTTTTTGTCGGGCGGCGGGCCGTATGAAAAGCTCATACCCATGCAGCCGAGCCCGAGAGCCGAAACTACCGGGCCATTTTTGCCCAGTTTGCGTTTTACAATTTTTGCTTCCATCTGTATTTGCTGTTTATATTTATTTCTGTTTGATATCGTAGGCCATTAATGAATTGCTGTGCCTGATGTAGAGGATGCCGTTGCGGATTACCGGGTGAGCCCAGCAGGGGCCCTGTACACCCTGCGGAACCTGGAAACTGCTTACCAGGTCGAATTTTTCGGGGGTGGCCTTCACGAGGCCGACATTTCCCTTCTTCTCATCGAACAGGTAAAGCATTCCTTCGGCTGAAATGATCGAACCTTTGCAATTCCAGTGTTCTTCCCACATTTTTTTGCCGGTATTCCAGTCGATGCAGCACCAGTTCCCGCTGCTGTTGTTCAGCCAGTTTGAGCCGTAGATAAACCCGTTTACAAGTACCACTCCCCCGTGGTGATTGTCGAGTACGCTGTCGGTCCAGGCCACGGAGGCATTTTTCCCGTCAGCGGCGATTTTCACCATCATTCCCCCGGTATTGTATCCGCCGGTTGCGTAGACCATTCCATCATGGTACAGGGGCGTCGTGCATTTGATAAGGTCCCATTCAGGGTTGTATGAGGAGGGACGGATATGAGCGACAGCCCAGAGAATTTCACCGTTTGCGGCATCCACGGCGTAGACATGGCCAAGCGAAACATTTACAATGCTTTTTTTGCCGGCATAATTTATGAGTATTGGGGAAACATAGCCGGGTTTGTCGTTGAGGCTGGCAGATCTCCAGAGGAGTTTTCCCGTGGCTTTGTCAAGGGCAATGGTCATCGTTTCAGGGCCGCCGGGCGAGAAATAGAGCCTATTCCCGTCGAGCAGGAGCGATTCGGCAATGCCCCACTTGCCGTAAGTGCCTTTATTGAGTTCGCTGGCTTTGTACGACCAGATAATTTTCCCGGTGGTTCCGTCAATGCAGGCAAGGTCGCCATACCCGCTGGAAGTGTAGAGGAAATTGCCTTCAACAGTGGGAGTGGACCTGCTTTCGGGGAACGACTCATTCCAGGCGCGCCCGATGACGGTTTCCCACAGCAGCATTCCGTGAAGGTCCATGGCATAGAGTATATCAGCCGTGTCCCTGGTGCCCGTTGTATAGATGTTGTTTGTGCCGAACGAGACAGATGAATATCCTTTGCTTAGAGCGGTATTATTCCACAGCAGGGCGGGCCCGTCGGCAGGCCATGAATTCAACAGCCCGGTTTCTGCCGATACGCCTGTGCGGCCCTCTTCGCGAAATTCACTGATTTTTTGTGCCCGGGCGAAAACGGGAAGGAACAGGATGAGGAGGAATGGAATGATCGTGGTTTTCATATAGCGCTGGTTTTGTGTAAAGTCACTTACAAACAATTAGATTCGCCGGCATGGGACCTGTTGTCATTTCCCCCTGCTTCCACCCGGGATAAAACGTGCACCGGAAGTTGGGTGCAAAGGTATAACGGGAATAAACGCCGGAATAACTACAAACAAACAATAATCCCTGCAGATGCGCTGATGGTTTTCGTCAATCGGAAACTGCCGTTCAAGGAGTCCAGGGAACATGGTTGTAATTCTTTTTCCGGGGTTCGACTTCTGCCTCTCCCAGTTTACCGGGGGTTGCATTACCATGGAAAATGAAGCAACTCAAAAACAAGGATTCGCAAACATGGTATTAATGTATCCTGCCCTCCCCGATCTTCATGGTGATTTTGAAATAATCCCGCAAAATTACAAAATTCAAACAGGGTACACCAATATAATTCTGCCGTTTGCAGCCCGGGCAGGCAGCAACAGGTAGAGAATGAATAAAATGGGCGACCGGCAGGGATGATCCGTGGAGCTCATCCTCCGAATCGGTAACCGATACCTGATTCTGTGATCAGCAGGGCCGGCTTAAGCGGGTTATCTTCGATCTTTTTCCTTAATTGCGCCACGAATACCCGGAGATACTGGGTCTGGTCAATGTAACCGGGACCCCATATCTCCTTTAAAATATACTGGTGTGTCATGACACGACCTTCATATTTGACAAACAGGGCGAGCAGGGAAAACTCGGTCGGGGTAAGTTTTATTACCAGGCTATCCCTGCGCACAACATGTTTTTCAAGGTCAATCGAAAGGGGACCGATGGTTACAACGGGCGTTACTGCGGATCCCCGGTTCTGCCTTATGGCCATACGGATCCGTGCGAGCAGCTCCCCGGTGCGAAACGGCTTGACAAGGTAGTCGTTCGCCCCGTTATCAAGAGCCTTTACAATGTCATCTTCCGTATTCCTTACAGAGAGTATGATTACCGGGTTCTGATACCATTCACGCAGTTTTTTCAGGACATCAATACCGTCAAAATCAGGCAATCCAAGATCGAGAATGATCAATTCAGGGTGCATGGAGGCTGCCAGGGCAAGACCCTCTCTCCCGTTTGCCGCTTCAAGGATTTTATATTCCTTGGCTGATAATGTGATTTCAAGCAGCATCCGGATCTGAACCTCATCGTCGATTACCAGGATTGTATCTGTCGGCATACCTTTATTCTTTAATATCAGCACCCAGCATTGAAATTTCAGCCGGGATCCTGATGGTGAATTTTGCCCCCCCGTTTTGCCGGTTTTCAGCAATAACAGCGCCTTTCTGGGCTTCCACAAATCCCTTTACAATCGAAAGTCCCAGTCCCGTCCCCCCGGCCAGGGCATCCTTGCCCCTGTAAAATTTATTGAAAATGGAGGAGAGGTCGGATTCCGGGAATCCCTTTCCCCTGTCCATCACCTGTATGACCAAAAACCCGGTGTCATAGAACATTTTCAACCTGATGCGGCTTCCTTCCGGGGCGTACTGCGTGGCATTCAGCACCAGGTTGTGAATTACCTGTTCTGTCAGCCCGTAATCAAAACGGATTGCGGCCATTTCTGCCGGAATTATGACAGACAGTTTAAACGGCTTTAATTCTTGCTGAAGCGTGCCGGCAACCCTGTTTGCAAGGTCACGAACATCGCACCAGTCGGGACGTGGCGTGATAAGCCCGGATTCGAGTCTTGACATGTTCAGCAAATTCTCGATCAGCCTGTTGAGCCTTACGGATGCGAGGCTGATCTGGGTATAGAGCCTTTGCCGGGTATCTTCGGGATACTCCTGTGTCAACAGGGTGTCGGAAGCGCCCATGATGGTTGTGACGGGAATTCTCAGTTCATGGGAAATTGAGTTAAAAAGAGTCTTGTAAAGTTTGTCCGATTCGTTCAGGATATAGGCCTGCCTTGCGGCTTCACGCAGAAATTCCCGTTCGTATTTGCCCGAGATCTGCGACAGGAAAGCATCCCAGAATTGTTCCTCACCCTGTGTGAATACAGCAGTATGTTCAGCAGCAACCACACCTGTCGTCCCGCTGTTTCCTACGAGTGGATAAAAGGTAAACTTGCCCGAGGGGAGGGTATCGGTGAACTTTCCGGCTTTGGATGAATGTTTGTAAACCCAGTCGGCGATGCTGATCTCATTCACCGTCAGGTGTATCGGTGAATTCTCATTGAAGCATACAGCGAGCTGGCTAAGGTCATTTTTAAGGAGAATGAGGCTTTCTATATGAAAATATTTCCTGATATAACTGGTCGCAATCCGGGTAACCTCTCCGATGCCGCTGACAATGGTGAGATCCTTTGTCAGCTGGTAAAGAGCCTGGGTCCGTTCCTCCCGTATCATGATCTTCTTCTGCTGGCGCCTGACCCTTGATGTCAGGATTCCATTCATCAGCGCGATGATAAAAAACATCACCAGCATCAGGATATCTGCAGGTTTCCCGATATCAAAGGTAAACCGGGGCGGGATGAAAAAATAATCCCAGATCAGTGCACTCTCGAGTGCTGCAAGCAGGATTGGTCCCGTACCGTAAAAAAGGGCGAGGATTGAAACAAGAAATAGCAAACCGAAAGAGACGACATTGTAATCGATATAATCCCTGAGTATAAAAAAAGCTGTTGAACCAAGAATTACACACAGGGATGTTACCGCATACTGGGTAACGTTTGAAGTAAAGGGGGGGATGGAGGCCTTTTCCCTGTATGAATCTTTAGACTGTCTGTCGGATCCGAGGATGTAAACATCGATGTTGCCGCTGTAGCGGATCAGCCTGTTCACGAAATTTCCAAGTTTGAACATCGACTGGATATTCCTGATCCTTGGTTTTCCAACGATGATGTGGGTTGCATTTTCCTTTTGAGCGTAATCCACGATGGCCATAACAATGTCGTGACTTGTGACAATCCTTGCCTGGATGCCCAGCTGCTTGGCCAGGTTTAAGTTCCTGTCAAGCTGTTCTCTTTCCTTCGCGGATAATTTATGCAGTGTTTCAACATAGATTGCCTGGATGGTAGCTCCCATCGAATAGCTCAGGTTCTTCGCCCAGCGTAGAAGTCGCATGGAATGTTGCCGGTAATCGATGGCAACCAGCAATGAAAGTCCTGATTTCCAGGGTCCTTTTATCCGGTTTTGCTGCATGTAGTCATGCAGCTGCCTGTCGACCCTTTCTGTGACTATGCGCAGGGCCATTTCCCGTAAGGCAGTCAGGTTGCCTTTACGGAAAAAATTATCAACAGCTTCCCGGGAGCGTTCCGGAGTGTAGACCTTTCCATCTGAAAGACGCTGGAGAAGCTCGTCGGGAGGAAGGTCAACAAGCTCCACCTCATCCGCTTTTTCAAAAATTGCGTCGGGCAATGTTTCCCTGACACTGATCCCCGTGATCTGAGCCACCGTCTCCGACCGGCTTTCAAGGTGCTGAACGTTCAGAGTTGTGTAGACATGAATCCCGTTATCGAGTATCTCCAGGACATCCTGGTACCGCTTGGCGTGGCGTGAACCGGGAGCATTTGAATGGGCAAGCTCGTCCACCACGACGATTCCGGGTTTACGGGAAAGAATTGCATCGAGATCCATCTCCTGCAGGACGGCTGACTTGTACTCATAATTCCTCCTGGGAATCAGTTCAAACCCTTCGGCAAGTTCCGCCGTTTCCCTTCGGTTGTGCGTTTCGACATATCCGATGATAATATCCGAACCTTTTTGCTTTTCCTCCCTGGCAACTTTCAGCATTGTATAGGTTTTCCCTACCCCTGCGCACATGCCGAAAAAAATATGGAGTTTCCCGCTGCTGCTTTTCTTTTCCTCACGCCTAAGCGAGGCAAGCAATTCATCAGGATCAGGTCTCTTGGGTTCGGGACTGTTCATTTTATCTTATCGGTCTCTAAATTTAGCAATAAAACGTTGACCCTTATTTGCCCCAGGCATAAAAATTGCGGAGGCTCAGTCAGCCGGAGGATGACATTTCTCAGGCGGATCTCCTGTGCAACCGAAAAATGCCGTGACCTGCAGATTCTGTTAAACTGCAGCATCACTGCTTCCGGGGAGATATGGGGATCAAGGCCGCTTGCAGAGGCAAACAGCATTTCAGAGGGAATCTCCTGCCAGCTGCCAGGCTTGTTGATGTCCGTGAATTTCGCCCTCCTTTGTTCAAACTGTTCCCAGAGTTTCCTGCTCGTCAGTCCGAGGTTGGAACCTCCTGATGGCATAGGATTGTAGTCGGTTGCCGAGGGACGGGGTGTAAAATAGATCCCTGGGGAGTCAAACGACTGTCCGATCAGCTCACTGCCGACGGGCCGCTTGTTTATATAAACGATGCTGCCATTGGCTTTCGAAGGAAACACCAGCTGTGCGATTCCCGTGACCAGCAACGGATAGGCAATACCGGTAAGCACGGTAAAAAACAGGAAAATCCTGAGAGCTGTGGTTAATGACTTCATATTCATGATACCATGTTGATTAAAAGGTCGATAATTTTTATTCCGATAAACGGGGCCAGTATTCCTCCCAAACCGTATATCAATAAATTCCTTGTCAGTACGCTTGCGGCAGAAACAGGCCTGTATTTCACGCCTTTCAGTGCCAAAGGTATCAGCAGGATGATGATGATCGCATTAAAAATGACGGCGCTGAGAATGGCGCTTTGGGGAGATCCCAGCTTCATGACATTAAGTACCGACAACGGACCTGCTCCTGTTTTGCCTGAATAGAGTGACAGCGCAATGGCCGGAATAATGGCGAAATACTTCGCCACATCATTGGCAATGCTGAAGGTAGTCAGGGCACCCCGGGTCATCAGCAGCTGTTTTCCTACCTCCACCACCTCGATGAGCTTAGTCGGGTTGCTGTCAAGGTCAACCATGTTGCCCGCTTCACGCGCAGCCTGTGTGCCCGTATTCATTGCAATCCCGATGTCGGCCTGGGCAAGGGCGGGTGCATCGTTGGTCCCGTCTCCGATCATTCCAACCAGGTGCCCGTTGGCCTGTTCATCCCGGATCCTTTTCAGTTTATCCTCGGGTTTTGCCTCCGCCATAAAATCATCCACCCCCGCCTCTGCTGCGATGGCCGCTGCCGTCAATGAATTGTCGCCCGTGACCATCACAGTCCTGATTCCCATCTTTCGCAGTTCCGCAAACCGCTGCCTGATCCCTCCCTTCACGATATCTTTCAGGCAGATTACTCCCAGTACCCTGCTGTCCTCAGCAACAACCAGCGGGGTACCCCCCTGCTTTGAAATATCCGTTACGACATCGCTGATTTGCCGGGGGTAGAATCCATTGTTGTTTTGGATAAACCCGCGGATGGCCTCTGCAGAGCCTTTTCTTATCTGATGCATGATATTTTCCCCATCTGTGACATCAACCCCGCTCATGCGCGTCTGGGCAGCAAATGGAATGAAACTGGCCTTCATCCTTTGAACATCCCTGCCCCTGATGTTGAATTTTTCTTTAATGAGAATTACGATCGATCTTCCTTCCGGGGTTTCATCCGACAGGGACGACAGCTGTGCGGCATCGGCAAGTTCTTCTATGGTTATTCCTTCGGCAGGGATTAAATCGGTCGCCATCCTGTTCCCTAACGTGATGGTGCCTGTTTTATCCAGGAGCAAAACATCCACATCACCGGCCGCCTCGATGGCCCTTCCGCTTGTTGCAATAACGTTGCGCTGCAACAGGCGGTCCATCCCGCTTATCCCGATCGCGCTTAACAAACCCCCTATGGTTGTGGGGATCAGGCAAACTAGAAGCGCAATGAGTACCGGGAGTGTAAGATTTTGGGAAGCGGGCTGGTTGGATGCATGCAGGTTATAGGCGAAAAACGCCGGCAAGGTCACTACTGCCGACAGGAATACAATGGATAAGCCTGAAAGCAGTATCGATAGGGCAATTTCATTGGGGGTCTTCTGCCGTTTTGCACTTTCAACAAGGGCAATCATCCGGTCGATAAATGTATCCCCCGGTTCGGAGGTGATCCGGATAA
>JBAXFZ010000177.1:0-8319 GCA_037139685.1 Bacteroidota bacterium | reverse complement strand
TGAATAATTGTGAATTGCTTTGCCAACTTTCTCCATGGAGCTTTTGTACTTATCATATGCTTCTGTGATCTGAAACATATCCAGCATGTGAATTTTTTCTCCCAAATCTGTACGGTCAATTCTTTTTGTAATATAGGATAATTCTCCAGACGCCAGCCGTATCAAACTGGAAGGCACAACCCGTATCCCAAAGGCTTCTGCTATTCGCATGGTTACATGTTCATTTTCGGGCATTTCCGGATATTGTTCAGATGGTGGTTTAAATATGTATTGTCCCCCAAGGGCTCCTACCACTGTTAACCGGGCATCACCTTTTCCCTGGGCTTCCTTCACCATTGACATAGATAATTTGGCCTGCACCCCAGGCACCGACACACTGCGTTCAACAACCTCCTTAGCTAATACTGTCATCTCCCCGATTGAGTATGGAATCCATGGAGGGATTGCAGTTCCAAAGAACCTTAAGGAACACTTCTCATGAAAATCCACCTCATCATTAAGAGGATTATAACAATATAAACACTTATTCTCCATCTTCTTCCGGTATTGGTATTACACTTACTGCTCCAATGCAGTTTTGACAACATGCCAGCAATAAGCCCATCCGATCATCTCTTTTTATTTTCCAGTTTTTTGAAGCTATATCCAACAACCATCCTTCCGGAATTAATCCCTCAAAAAATGGGAACAATCGTTTTTCAATATAGGGTTGATTTTTGACTGGCATTGTAAAAGAAATAAACTCAGATGGATGGTCTTTCACATACTGCTGATTATATTGAAAGACAAATTCGCCTTCATTGGTCTCCATAACAATCCCGGCCAAATATTCTTTATAATAAACTTTACCTCTTCTCATTCAGCAAGTTCTTTACTATTTACAGGAGCTAATTCATGACCAAACATATTCAACACAATATTTACTTTTTCCATGTTTAGTTTAGTTTTACCCTGCTCAATTTTGCGTATTACTGTTAAGGCAACACCAGCTCGTTCGGCAAATTCCTCCTGAGTAAGGTGAACTTCCTTTCTACGTTCTTTAACAAATCCTGCAAGACGTTTCATTATATGCTTTTAGATATAAGTTGATGCAAATATAATAAACTATATGCTTTAAAATATAATTTACTTAAAAATAATAATTTATATGCTTAAAGATATAAACTAAAAAAACCTGCCAGATCGCTCCGACAGGCTCTTCCACTAACCTACTTATGAAAACAGCTAAAACGCTTCTTGAATTAAATGACCGGCGGGTTGGGATCCATCAGCAGGACACCTTCATAAAAGGCCATCGGCGAACCCTGTTTGCACAGGGATCACGAAACACCCCTTGAACATCAGGCACATCCCGCCGAAACCATCGTCACTGCTGGTTTTTTTACGGCCTTTTATTTGTGTCTACCCCTCACCAATTTTAATGTATTAAAGATTGCAGAATCCGTTCAACAAGAAAAAGCAATATCGGGATAAACAGGCTGCCTATAAATGAGGTAACCGTTGCGATGTTGAAAGGATAGACCGGCATCTTTTTAACCAGGTCATATATTTTGTTAATATTCTCAAAATCATTCATATCCCTCGGATCAATGTTCGCGTTATTATTTAAACGGTCTTTCAGCTTTTGATTGACAGTCAGGAAATAGTCATTGATTCTTTTTATCTCATCAAACTTGGCAGCCTTCATGCTCTCGTGCGCGGCATATAAAGGCATGAAAAACACAATGTAAGCACCAATTATATAGCCTGTGATGATCAGGATATGATGAAAATTCAGCAGGGGGCCGCCCAGTAATTTGTGGTCCATGTAGATGTTGAGGCCGGAAATTATTCCAATTACAACAATTCCAATGTTCAACCTGTTTGACAGGTCGCCTAAAGCCAATAATCCCCCGCAGTTATCGGGGTGCAATGGCTGAAGAGATATTTTGTAATTGCTGAACAGTTCTCTCAATACAACGTATGATGCAATAATATTGAAAATACAGAGTGAATAGGTGTAATACGTTAAATAATAAACAGGGATTTGCAGGTAGGCAGCGAAATAAAACCCGGAATCAAGTCTGACCGAGAACCAAACCGGGGAATTGAAATAATGAACAATTAAATATAAAGTAATGATTAATGCAATAAAATGGGGTGTTTTGGAATAGAGACTCTTGTCAAAGATATTGTTGGCAGAGATTTTAAAATCATTCCATTCACTATCTGTCAATACTATGACCTTGTTCTGCTTTAATTGTTCCAGTACCAGCGGGAACTTGCCCGAATATTTAGCAAGAATCAGTATTGCAGTAGGTAAGCCCAGTAAATAGGCTGCCACTCTCCCAATGTCATCAACAGCATCAACCTTTATTGGTGAATTAGAAAAGTTGCCGTCTATCATGGTAGCCAAAATGGGGATAATGGCCAAACCTATTGCTGATAAAAGCGTTGCAACCAGTCGTTTCCCGGTTAATGACATAAGGAAACCAGAGATTTTGTCTTTCCCCGCGGGATTAATCATTACATCCTTTTCCATTTTTTCCGTTTTATCCTTTTTTTTGTATAAACGTGGAACCATTCATAATTAGCGGCAGTGAGCTTACTTGTCCATCCAGAAGTTTGATAATCCATTATAATTGTCCGGGTTCATCTCCTCAGTATCCATTACTCCCAGCTGAATTAGGCAAAAACCTAAAAATATTATTAAAACTACTAATCACTGACTTTTAGCATATCCAAATATACGACATCAATCACCTCAGTACAATCCGGAAAATGTTTAATCCAATAATTTTTCCATGTTTGAGAATCAATAAAAGGGAGTGATAAGGTGATCAACGCAATTTCCCCACATTTGCGCTATAAAAACGAGCCCTTGATAAAAGCAAGCCTACGGCACTATTTTAGGCGATGCCATCGCCTCAGTTGAAATTTAATGTATTTAATTAATTATCTATATCTTGCAGACAGAATGATTATAATAAAACAGGGAAAATCATGTAGTTCCTGTATCGGCTGACCTATGCAACCATTTTTCCCCATGGTTCATGCCGGACCTGAACATGCCGATTGGCGCCGGTCATTTCCCGGTGGTTGTTCTGACCTGTGAAACCGTCAGTGCTGCAAGGCGCCCGGTTTTGGACAGGGTTAACAAGGTCCCCGGCATCCTGGTTAATCTGGCAGGTTTTGTAACCTTTTCAACAAATAAACATCATAGTAAAAAACAAAATTCATGATATTAAAGATCGAATCCCTGAACAAGCAGTATAGCAATGGCGTGGTGGCCATGAGCAATGTAACGCTTACCATTAACAAGGGAATGTTCGGACTGCTCGGTCCCAATGGGGCGGGGAAGTCATCGCTGATGCGAACCCTTGCAACCCTGCAGGATGCCGACAGCGGAACCGTCATGCTTGGCGACATAGATGTGCTGAACAATAAGGATGCGGTGCGAAAAGTGCTTGGCTACCTCCCCCAGGAATTTGGGGTCTATCCCCGTACATCTGCAGTTGAACTGCTTGATCACCTTGCGTTGCTAAAGGGTTTTGGAAACCGGGGCGAACGCAGGGAGATAGTGAACCAACTGCTGGTCAAAGTAAACCTGTATGAGCATCGTAAAAAAGCCGTGGGAAGCTATAGCGGAGGCATGCGCCAGCGCTTCGGAATCGCGCAGTGCCTCATCGGCAATCCCATACTGGTGATCGTGGATGAACCCACAGCTGGTCTCGATCCCGGCGAACGCAACCGTTTTTACAACATTCTCAGTGAAATTGGCGAAAACATTATCGTGATCCTCTCCACCCATATCGTCCAGGATGTCAAGGAGCTTTGCACCCAGATGGCCATCATGGACAAGGGGAGACTGCTTTTTTGCGGCAATACCGAGGATGCCTTGGAGCAAATCAGGGGAAAAGTCTGGGAACGCAAAGTCGATAAGACCGAACTAGCCAGGTACCAGAGTGAATACAGGATCCTCTCAAGTAAACTGTCGGGAGGAAAACCACTTATCCACGCTTTTTCGGACATGCAACCGGGTGATGGTTTTACTCTGGCCGAGGAGAATCTCGAGGATGTCTTCTTTGCAAAAATGAGTGAATTAGTCTAACCCCCAACCCCGGACAAATATGTGGAAATTTATCAGTTACGAATGGAAGTACTGGCTTCGGTCTCCGATGATCTGGATATTCCTGGTTATAAACACACTGTTGGTATTGGGAGCGGTTTCGTCCGATCAAGTAACCATTGGCGGCGATATGGGCAGCGTGCACAAAAATGCCCCCTTTGTGATTCAATTTTACTATGGCATTATGTCGCTGATATGCCTGCTTATGACCACTGCATTCATGAATGCATCGGCCAACCGCGATTTCGACCACAACATGTACCAGTTCATCTTTTCATCACCAATTAAAAAGCGGGATTACTATTACGGGAAATTCATCGGCGCTGTCACAATATCCATGCTGCCGCTGCTTGGGGTGTCGCTTGGCTCACTTATCGGCCCCCTGATGCCCTGGGCACAACCCGAACGCTACGGGGATGTAACCTGGAACGGGCATCTCCTGGGGATCATTACTTTTGGCATTCCCAACACGATCATATCGGCTGTTTTGCTATATATGCTTGCAACACTTTTCAGGAGCAACATTGTTTCGTTTATCGGCGCCATGGTGATCCTGGTACTTTATGCCGTTTCGGCCGGATTTACGAAAGATATCGAGAAGGAGTGGCTCGCCAACCTGCTTGACCCGTTTGGATTCCGTCCTGAGGGAATCATTTCAAAGTACATGACTGTAGTTGAGAAAAATGCCGGCGGGGTCGCACTGTCCGGAGCTTTCCTCGTCAACCGGCTGGTATGGATGGGAATTAGTGCGGTGATCCTGGTTGCGGGGTATTTCAAATTCTCTTTCAGCGCTCCAAATAAAAAGGCACGGAAGGTGAAAAAAGATGTATTACAACCCGGGTCACCTGAAATTGCCAACAAAACATTTCTTGCAACTGATGCAGGGAGTTTCTCACTTCCTGCCCTCTGGTACCTCATCCGTTTTGAGACGAAGGCGATCATCAAAAACCCGACATTCATCATTATCACCGTCATAGGGATGCTCAACCTGGTTGCCTCACTTTCCAGCTTTACCGGAAGATACGGAACGGCAAGGTATCCTGTCACCTATGATGTGATCGATTCGGTCAAAGGTTCATTTTTCCTGTTCCTCATCGCCATTATCACCTTTTATTCAGGCGTGCTGGTATGGAAGGAGCGGGATGCAAAATTCAGCGAGATCCAGGACTCCTCACCCATCCAAACCGCCATGCTTTTTATCTCCAAATTGATCGCCATGGTGGCCTGCGTTGCACTTACCCTTGTTTTTACCATCATGATCGGCATGGTTATGCAAACTATTTTCGGGTATCACCGTTATGAACTGGATGTATATATTAAATCACTCCTGGGATTGAGCCTGATGAACTTTTCTTTCCTGATCGTCATCGCCCTGTTTTTCCATTACCTTATCAACAACAGGTATATCGCCTACTTCGCCTTTGTGGCGTTTGTCATCCTGAACCAGTTTATCTGGGGACTCTTCCGTGTGAGTACCAATATGGTCATTTTCGGGTCAACTCCCTCTGTAACCTATTCCGACATGAACGGGTTCGGTCCGTTCGTGCCTTCAGTAGTATGGTTTCTTGTCTACTGGTCACTTTTTTCAATTCTATTAACCTGCCTGATTTTCTCATTTTATACCCGGGGAATGGAGACCGGTTTCGTGAACAGGATCGGGAATGCCAGGAGGGTCCTTTGGAATCGCAGGCTGGCCATTTGCCTGGCAGGGTGCCTTTTCATCCTTTGCGGAGGGTTTGTCTATTACAACACGAAGGTGCTAAATAAATATGACTCCGAAAAAGAGCTTGAAAACAAACAGGTTGACTACGAGAAGGCCTATAAAAAATATGAAGGGCTGGCACAGCCCCGTTTCTACAAATACGACTATGCCATCGACCTGATGCCATATGAACGCAGCATGAAGGCGGTGGTTGAAGCTTACGCGCGAAACACCTCCGGGAAACCCATCGGCGAATTGCATTTCACACTTCCGCAGGTTCCCGACAGCGTGAAGATCCTTATTCCGGGCAGCAGGCTACGGTTGGATGACACCCGTCTTGGATACAGGATCTATTCCCTGAACCGCCCCCTGCAGCCCGGCGATTCAATCCGGATCATCTTCAGGGTATCGAGGGTCACCAGGGGGTTTGAAAACGAAGTCACCTTCACCCAGCTCACCCAGAACGGTACTTTTTTCAACAATACCGACATCATGCCTTCCTTTGGCTACAGCAGCGGTTACGAGGTTTCGGATAAGAATAAACGATTGAAGCTGAAACTTCCCCCGAGGATCCGCATGGCAAAACTGGATGATCACAACCTGGCCACCCGGGCAAACAACTACCTCACCGACGATGCCGACTGGGTGGAGGTGAACACTGTCATCGGTACTGCGCCCGACCAGGTAGCCGTGGCCCCGGGCAGCCTTGTTAAATCCTGGGAATCCGGCGGCAGAAGGTACTTTTCCTATAAACTTGATAAACGATCGCTGGATTTTTACTCCTTTATCTCCGCCAGGTACGAAATTGCACGGAAACGCTGGAACGGCATCGACCTTGAAGTCTACTATATCAGGGAACATGCGTACAATGTTCCGAACATGATGAACGGTATGGAGAAATCGCTCTCCTATTATACACGGAATTTCGGGAAATACTACCACCGGCAATGCAGAATCATAGAATTTCCACGATACTCGGGCTTTGCCCAGGCCTTCCCGGGCACCATGCCTTACAGTGAAGGTATCGGCTTTATTGTCGACCTGAGAAATGTGACCAAAGATGATGTGGACCTTGTGTTTTATGTGGTGGCCCACGAGATGGGTCATCAATACTGGGCTCACCAGGTGTGCGGGGCCGATATGCAGGGTAGCGAGCTCATGAGCGAAGGATTTGCCCAATACTCAGCTCTGATGGTCATGGAGAAGGAGTATGGCAGGGATAAGATGAAAAAATTCCTGAAGTATGAAATGGATGGATATTTAACCGGCAGAAGCAAGGAGCCTGAGGCCGAAAGGCCGCTATACAAATCGGAACACCAGTCGTATATCCATTACCAGAAGGCGAGCGTGGCGATGTACTACCTGAAGGAGATGATCGGTGAAAACAAGGTGAATGAAGCCCTGCGCAACCTGCTTGATTCGTTTGCCTACAAACAGCCTCCTTATCCAACTTCGCTTTCGGCCGTAAGGGCCTTCAGAAGGGTTACTCCCGACAGCCTTCAATACCTGATCGGTGACCTGTTCGAGAACATCACCCTTTTCTCAAACCGCGTGACGGAGGCAAAAGTCACGAAAGCGGGCAATGAATACCTGGTAACCCTGAAGACGAGTTCTGAGAAGTTCAGGGCCGATTCACTGGGGAAGGAGAAGCCGGTTCCGATGAATGATTATGTTGATATCGGGATATTCACCACCCCGGTCAGTAAATATAACCTCGGTAAACCTTTGCTGCTGAAACGGGTCAGATTGACAAAGAGGGAAAATGTATTCACCTTCAGGGTCAGGGAGAAACCTTCCCAGGCCGGGATCGATCCTTACAACTACCTGATAGACAGAATACCGGGGGTGAATTTGAAATCGATAGAAGAGGAATAGCTGCTGATTATTAATATGATTTTGTCCTGTAAACACCGGCGGCGGTGGTCAGGATAATGGGAAATTGATTTGCTGAATCAGTTCTGAATCTGGAAATTCATGTCCTCGTTAACGAAGATATTCATTCTTTACGATACTTTTCAACATGTATCTGCTTAATGAATAATGCACGGAAGTTGTTTTTTCCCATTTTCAATTGTTTGACAACCTGCATGATCCAGGCGCAAGGCCAATGATTTGAAAGATTTAAAACTCAATCTTCAGCAGGTTTTTATAATTTTCCTCAACCTCCAATTTAAAGCCCTGGCTGGGGTATGTTTTAATAATGACCATGTTATTTCCTTCTATTTTAGCAACAATGCCGCAGATCACCTCTCCATAGGGTGACGAATATTTTACAACATCCCCCGCACTTACATTTGTAATATTCCGATATCTGGTTTCTTTATGATTTGGTGCGGCTTTGGCTTTATCGATTGTTAATTCATCAAATGTTTCGTTTGGAACGGTAACCATTTTAGCCCTTTTCCCTTCAGGTTCGGGTAGCGAATCGATGGCCGAATCCCGCATTGCCCTGACATGCTATTTTTATTATTTTCTCTTTGAATTATATGACATTATATACTACTTACTA
>JBAXFZ010000176.1:0-8322 GCA_037139685.1 Bacteroidota bacterium | reverse complement strand
TTGAGGTTACGGCATTATCCAAAGCGCTTATGACAGATTTGACGATCGTCGGGGCTGAATAGTCTTCTTTTGGCATCTGAACATAACACAGGAATAACCATTATTATTTGCAAAAACCACAAATGGTCATGCTAATTTTACGAGTTTCTCTAAAATCTATTTACATTACTCTTCCTGGAATTGTTTGTTGCAAAAGGTATTACCGGTCGCAGGAAACAGTCCACTCGTTTTGCATTTTCTCCCAAAGCAATAACAATTCTGATTCCGGAAAATTTGACTTTACTGTTCGCCTTGATTAATTTTACAAAGTATACAGACATGCTGAATTTCGGTCAAAAGTCCGATATAATTTCACACAAACACAAATTCCCCGGGCCATGAACAAACCAGTCTTTGCGATCATCATCCTCCTGCTGGCCATTTCTGCCAGCCTGATCTCCTACAGTCAGACGACATACGTACCGGCAGATAAAAATCCGAATCACAGATCGTCGGGAACTATCAAAGTTGCAACCCAGCTGCCTGGCAATTTTTATATCGACGGCAAACCGAAAAAGGTTATGACCGTGAGCCATAAACTCCTGGTAACCGGCCTAACCCCCGGGGTTCATATCCTCTCGCTTAAATCAGGAAACCAGGAAATCCGGCAGGATATCCTGGTAAAGCCCGAACAGGTCGTTTCATACACAATCAAGCCTGACACGATCATTGGGGAATTCGCGGAACCGGGGGAATTTTCGGAATCATCCCGGTTGCGGGTGCATTCATCTTACATACCCAGGGGAAAGGGTCTCTGCGGACTTGTAAAGATCGGCTTTTCAGGGGCAGCACCGGGTAAACAATCGCCATTTTACGGGCAGATAATCGCCGGGTACCAGTTTTCCCCGAAATTCTCTCTGGGAGGCGGTATCGGGTTTGTGCAGACATTTACCCACTTCTACTATACCCATATCACCCAGATCTACCTTGAACACCCGTGGGAATATGAAACCATGTCATCATCCTATTTCTCCATCCCATTTCTTCCCCTCTTCATCGATGTGCGGGTTAACTTCAGCAAAAAGAGGGTGAGCCCCTATTTTGCAAGTAATATCGGATGCGGGTTCCCGCTGCGCCAGACATTCGATGTGGAATACACAAAAACACCCTATTACGGCTATCAGATTGATGATGTTTCCCGGATCAGCAAAATAAGCCCCGGCTTGTATTTCGCAATAAACCCGGGACTGAAATCTTACCTTTCCGGCAAGTATTATCTGGACATACTCTTTGGTTGGGATATATTCATCAACCGCTTCTACGGTTCACTCCCTGACGGTTCGTCCAGCAAACTGAAATTCACCAGCGGTTTCCATATGAACATCGGGTTTGGATTTTAGCAGCCCTCCCCTGAATTTCCACTTTTCAGAACCCGATTTTCCCTATCTTTGTCTGTTAAATTCAGACACCATGAAACGGGTTATTCTATCAGCTGCCATTATCCTCAGCGGTTTGTTTTCATTCACGGGCCTGGCCCAGGTGATTGTCACCACTCCCGCCTTCCCTGTCGACAACGACTCGGTTACAATCATATTCGATGCCGCCCAGGGCGACGCGGGACTGAAGAATGTTGCGCCACCCATATATGCACACACCGGCGTCATTACAAACCTCAGCACATCCTCATCGGACTGGAAATATGTGATTGCCGGATGGAGTGTAAACCTGCCGAAGGCGCAGATGACTGCCCTTGGAAACAACAAGTACAAACTCGTTATCAAACCTTCGATCCGCTCATTTTATGGTGTACCGGCTGCCGAACAGATTCTGAAGCTTGCATTTGTCTTCCGCAACTCTGACGGTTCCAAAACCGGCCGTAATGCCGATGGCAGCGATGTGTTCGCCGATGTTTACACCAGCGCGATGAGCGTCAACATCGTGCTTCCTTTGAACAAGGCCATGTTTCTCAGGCAAAACGTACCGATTCCCGTTTCCGCCATCAGCCCCACTGCGGAGACCATGAAGTTGTTCGTCAACGGCACGCTGGTAAAGAGCAGCGCCGGCAACGCCATCACCGACACCATCCCTGCCGATAATTTCGGGTCGGACTGGGTAAAACGATGGGTACGCATAGAAGCCGCAAATACAACGGCTTCGGCTGCCGATTCTTTTTCTTACACAGTAATACCTGCTCCCAGGATTGCTGCGCTGCCCGCTGGCATGAACGACGGGATCAACTACACAGGCCCGGCTTCAGCCCTGCTTTGCCTCAATGCCCCACATAAGGACAACGTGTTTGTCATCGGAGATTTCTGCAACTGGCAACCCGATTCCTCTCTATACATGAACATGACCCCCGACAGCCTGCGCTTCTGGGTCACCGTCAGCCCGCTTGTATCCAAACAGGAGTACATCTTCCAATACCTGGTCGACGGGAACCTGCGCATCGGCGATCCTTATGCCGACAAAGTAAGCGACCCCGACGACCAGTATATCTCCCCCGCCACCTATCCCAACCTGAAGCCCTACCCCACGGGCAAGACAACAGGCATTGCCACCTTCCTGCAAACCAACCAGGATGCCTACCAGTGGAATACAACCACCTTCAGCCCGCCCGCCGTTACCGACCTGGTCATTTACGAACTGCTGATCCGTGACTTTACCACGAATCACGACTATCCATCGCTGATCGATACTCTCGACTATCTTAAAAACCTTGGCATCAATGCCATTGAGCTGATGCCTGTCATGGAATTCGAAGGGAATATCAGCTGGGGCTACAATGTCAATTTTTCATTCGCCCCGGATAAATATTACGGCACTAAAAACGGGTTAAAACAATTTGTTGAGGCGGCCCATGCCCGCGGTATCGCCGTGATCCTCGACATCGTCTGCAACCACCACTTCGGCAGTTCACCGCTTGCCAGGCTTTACTGGGATGCGGCAGCACAGCGGCCTGCAGCAGACAACCCCTGGTTCAATCCCATCCCGAAGCATCCCTACAGTGTCGGGTGCGATTTCAACCATGAAAGCCCCTCCACCAAATCCTACATGGAAAAGCTCATCAGGTACTGGCTGACCGAATTCCATGTTGACGGTTACCGTTTCGACCTGTCGAAGGGTTTTACCCAAACCAACTCCTACCCCGACAATGTAACCCTCTGGGGACAGTATGATGCCAGCAGGATCAGCATCCTGAAAAACTACACCAATGTTATCCATTCGGTGAATCCAAACGCCTATGCCATCATGGAACATTTTGCCGACAATACGGAGGAGACCGTCCTTGCCGCCAACAACATGCTCATCTGGGGCAATCTGAACTACGCCTATATCCAGGGAGCAGGCGGCTGGAATACGGGAACCAATTCCGATTATTCATGGGGATCATACCAGAAACGCGGCTGGAGCCAGCCGAACCTTGTGACCTACATGGAAAGCCACGATGAAGAACGTGTAATGTACAAGAACATCTCTTCGGGCAACGTCACCAAACCGCCCTACAACATAAGGGATACCACGACCGGGCTCAAACGGATCGAACTGAATGCCAATTTCTTTTTCACCATTCCGGGTCCCAAGATGATTCTTCAGTTCGGGGAACTGGGATATGACTACTCCATCAATTACCCCAGCGGCACCTCCGCTTCGCGACTCGACCCGAAGCCCATCAGATGGGATTACTTGAAGGAATGGCGCAGGCGCTATACGAAAAATGTATTCGCCGCACTGATAGAGCTTAAGAAGACACAACCCGCATTTTCGACCACCACCTACAACACCGACCTTACCTCTGCCATAAAACGCATCTGGCTGCAGCATTCCACCATGGATGCAACCATCCTCGGCAACTTCGACGTGATCGGGAGGAATGTCACGCCCAATTTCACGAAAACCGGCAAATGGTACGAATTCTATACCGGCGATTCGCTCAACGTCACCGATGTGGCCGCAAGCCTTGCTTTCAAGGCCGGCGAATACCGGCTTTACACAACTGTGAAACTGGCAAAGCCCTATTTTACGGCGATCGATGAGAACCCGCTTCCCTGGATGAAGGGAAAAGGCTCATTGATGATCTATCCAAACCCCTCTAAGGGTGAGTTCAGTGTCATTGCCGACCTGCCTTCAGCCATGGACGGACTTAGCCTCTCCGTATACAACAGTTTCGGCAACCTGGTCAGCACGAAGTTGCTCCACCGGCCGGCGCAGGGCATGAACCAGTTCAGGGTGAACCTTTCGGAAATCTCCGGCACCGCCTCCACGGCAGGTATCTATTTCGTCAGGATTTCGGGACCGAATTTCCTTGAAACCGGGAAGGTGGTGATTCAGTAACCCGGTTCACTTCCAGGAGTGAATCTGCATTTTTGTCCAGGTCAATGTGCCGGGAAGTCAGGTTCATTACTCGCTGCCGGTTTTTACAGGTTGGTTCAGCCGCACACGTTCGGACGTATAGGACATCCTGAATACGGCAAACCACTCATGGTCAACGGGGTACTTCAGAAGGGCTGCCGCCGCATCCTCCCCCCGGTTCGAGCGCATGTCGGCACCGGCAAGGGTTTTCCCCAGGATTTCCTGCTGTTCCTTCACCTGTTTGGCCTCCACATGCTGATCCTTCAGCAGCAGGAGCAGTTTCATCATATCTGGACTACCCGGGTTGTTGCTGACAGAATGCAGGGCTGCAAGGGTCAGGTATGGATTCTCCTTTGAAGCAATAAAATCCTGCAGATCCGTCAGATGCAACCCGAACCGGCCGAGACTGGCGGTTCTGAACAAAGCCTGGTTTGCATAAAACGCATTAATTGCTCCCGGGTAGTCGCCCATGGCCACCAGGGCATGAACTGACGCTTCATTCTGCTGGTAAAGGGCCGGCTGGCTGTACCTGGCAACGCTGTCGGCAATTGAATGCAGGCCTATGCGGCAAGCCGTGTCGCTTTCGGCCAGCTGCAAGGCCTCGGTGAAATAACGGATGACATTCCTGTAGTTTCGAAGTGCAGCACTCCTGTCGGCCCTGATCATCCTCAGATCGAGGGAATCATGGAGGTTCCGGCACTGCTGTTCAACGATCCTCTCCCCATAGTTCTTCATGGCAGTGGAAAATCCGGGATCTCCAAGGAGCCCGAAGTCAAAGCCGGCGACACGGGTCCTGCTCAGCGCCGCACGGGCCGAATCGAACTGGCTGGTCCATATTTTTTTCTGGGCAGCGCTCAACTGAACGATCAGGAAGTTCTTCATAGCCTGCCGGTATAGCGAGTCAAATCCGCGGACAGGCTCGATCGCGGCCTGTTGCGACAATGATTTTGCCTCACGAAACCTCGTTACGGCCAGGGTAAACTGCCTCTTTTCAAGCGCGGCGGATCCCTCTTCCCATATCTGGCGGTACCGATAGCCTGCCATGAGCGGGGCAAGCGAATCAAGCCTTGCATCCACGGCTTCAGGGTTCTTTACTCCTTTCCTGAAAGCCCTGGCCTGCTGGTAATATCGAAGAGCCGTGTCGCCCTCCAGGTGCTTTACAGCCGCCTCGCTCAGCTGCGCCGAGATGTTGCCCAGCCCCATGCTGGCCTGGAGCTTCTTCTCATCCAGCCGGTCGCGGACAAGAGCCAGGTCATGAACCGAATAAATATGCTCGAACTGCTGGTAACAGGCCATTGCATCGGCATACCTTTTCTCTGCAAGCAGGGCGTCACAATCAACATTCCTCAGGAAAAACAACCGGCTGAATACAGCCCTGTAGGCTGAATCGGAGGTGATGAAGCTTTTATGGCCGGCCGAGTATTGTTCGGCCCGTGAAAGATAGACATCGGCCATATCAAATTTATGGCTTTCGATACAGGCCGACGCAATCCCTATGTAGGATTCGAAAATGCCTCCTGCCGCGCGCGACAGGAGATCCTCCCCATTTGCGGAACTTTGCAGGGAGCCAATGCCGGCCAAAAACCTTCGCCCGTTTTCAATCATCGAATAGGCCTCGGCAAACCGCTTCTCAGCCATCAGCCTTTCAGCCATATCCCGGTATGAGGCAAACAGTCTCCCGGAGATGAACCTTGCCAGTGTATCGGGCGAGGCTGAAGGGAACATCCTGCCAAGCAGCTGTTTCCTGACCTCCTCCTCCTGCGGGAAAACGTCGCCCTCAAACAGGTGATCCAGGCAATTCTTGTAGATAAGCCCCTGCTCCCGGTCCATAAGGTACGACCTGCTTACATACGATAAAACCCTGGAGGTAAAAAAGGCCGCCAGGCGATCAGCATTACCGTCCCATGGTAAAGCCCCCGCCCTTTGATTTTCATCGATAAAGTTATAGACCAGGCTGCGCGAAAGCCTGAACAGCCTGTTGTATCTCTTCATCAACCCCTCCGGGTCATAGCCGTTGATCAGCAACCTGCCCGGGAAACCACGGGCGTCAATCCGTGAAATCACCCGGCACAGCTCTTCAATTTTCAGAAAGTTTACAGGCAGCTGCCGCTGGTCCGCAACTTGCATGTCGCCGCAAAAACGCTCCAGGGAGTCGAGCAGGACCACCGAAGCATAATAATCATGAATAACCCCTGCCCGGTCAATAAAAGCCGCCAGAGCCAGTGAATCGTATGAAAGAACCACATCCCTCACCATGAGGGTATCCACCTGCGGGTCAAAGGCGGTTACGGGAACCGTGCACAGAAGGCTGTCTGACACGGAGAGTGCCTTTCCGGAAAGTGTCTCCTCGAAAAAACCCGAAGTATCGGCCCGGTTGGCCCACCTGAGCTTCATGCCGACATGCGTGGGAATGAGAAGGTCAGTTACAGGAAAATGGCGGTAAAGCGTATCCCCGCAAACTGCTGTGTGTTTCTGGTATATATTCAGTTGCTCCCGGCTGCCGTTCTTAACAACCGACAAACCCAGTTCGCATGTAACCCTGATTTTTACCAGCCAGGGCTCACGCAACACATCCTTTGCCAGCTCCCTCAGGATTGCATTTCCGCACACATATTCCCTGCCGCCCTGGGGGTGGTAGGGAATGTCGTATAAAACCCTTTGCGAGGTTACTGAAAGCGGTTTCTGGGCTGGCAGCAAGGTTGTAAGGAGGATCAGCGATAAAACCTGCGACAACCTGTAGAAGAAATTCATTGTTTTGGCAGAATGAACTGCAAAAGTAGGAATTTCCCGCTCCCCCTGAAAAATCACTTTTCATGTTCCTGCAATATTGGGGAAATCTTTACTTTTACAATTAAAATGGCGTATTAAATGGTAACTTTGTCAATCATGATAACCAGAATATGACCCGCAAAGAGACTGAACAGCGTTATTCCCGGGTGTGTGAGCTTGTTTTCACGCAGCAATTGAAAAACGCGATGGATGAACTGGAAAAGCTTATCCGGTTCACCACAAAAGCCGAGTACTACTACCAGCTCGAAACGCTTGAGGAAAATTATAAAACGCTGCTTCGATATGCTTTCGACGGCTACCATGATCCGCAGCAAAGAATGATCCTTGACGGTCTTTGTTCATCCATCCTCGGAATGGCTGATGAAATCAGGCATACGCTGATGGCCCGCGAACTGCCTGTGACCACTGACGAGAGGATGCGGCTGAGGATAAAATTCGGGGACGATCCGCAGGCCTCAACCCTGAGAATCGAGGAGATCTTTTTCCACCGGGAGGTATACAAGCTGATCGGTGAAACAGGCTCGGGAGATGACGGCACAACGGATGCCGGGCTTATACCTGTCGAACAGATGGATCAGATATTCAAGTTCATCTGGCTGACCGACAAATTTACCGAAGACCACCTTGCGCTGCTGCGCAGGATAAGCCGCTCTGAACAGGTTGAATGGCATGAAAAATGCCTTGTCGTCAGCGCCATTACCCTCAGCCTGCTTAACCAGTTTGACCTCCAGAAGATACTGCTGCTTATCGAATTTGCCGAAGCACATGAAAACCAGGTTTACCAGCGTGCCCTGACGGGGCTGGTCTTCGGGCTTATGGTTTACGATAACCGGGTCTCATTATCCCCCGAGCTGGCCGATCGGCTGATCCTGTTGGGCCAGGATGAGTCGTTCACCCAGGAAATTGAGCTGATCCTGCTGCAAATGCTTATGGCAAGGGAGACCGATAAGATCACCCGGGAATTTGAAGAGGAGGTGTTGCCCGAGATGAAGAAGATGATGCCAAAAATCGAGGATAAACTGGAGTTGAACGACCTTGGCGAGGATGAAGAGATGGAGGGGAAAAATCCCGGCTGGAAAGATATGATAGAAGAGGTGCCGGGACTGTTTGAAAAAATCGAACGGTTTTCGAAAATGCAGATGGAGGGAGGCGATGTCTTTATGAGCACATTCCAATTGCTCAAACGGTTCGATTTCTTCGATG
>JBAXFZ010000175.1:0-8372 GCA_037139685.1 Bacteroidota bacterium | reverse complement strand
ATCGGAGGTTACAATCATACGGGAGGTGGCGTTCCCGGCAATTTTGCCGGCCAGCAAACCTGAAACGGTCAGGCTTGACAATGGAAAGTCCTGCTGCTGCCAGTTCCTGCTGATGTTAAAACTCAGGGGGGCATTTTCGGTTCCCGATTTTTCGGAGGTGCTGGCCAGCGCGGTAAAGGTGACCTCCTTGTTCAATGCAAAAAAGTCGATCGAACTGGCAAATTGCAGCAAAACAGAGGTCAGTCCCCGGGTGGCGGGGGTTGATGCGAACCTGGTGATGAGCGGGAGGTAGGGGAATTTCATGTTTGACTGGAATGTCATGTATCCCTGCTGCTGGTTAACCGTTACATTCCCGCAATTCTGGTCGACGATGAAGTTCGGGTTCACCCTTATTCCCTTTTTCTCGAGCCATTGCTCCAGCCCGGTATTAACAACGGTTCCTGAAGATGTCTGGAGATTCCCGCTGACACGGTTCATGGCAATGTAGATATTCTTTCCGGAGCCAAGGAACTCATCCAGCTTAGCGAGCTGCTGAAGGGGAATTGTGTCTTTCGGGTCGACGATGACCAGCGTTTTGTATTTGCCGAGGTTTGCTGCAGAATCTTTCAGGTTCACCGGCTCCACGTCGTAAAGCACCGACAGGGACTGCATCACCTGGATCATTGAATTGAGGGAGTTTTCCCTGTGCCCCTCAAGGAAGGCGATTTTGGGTTTGTTCTCCACCGACATTTTTTTTATGCTGGTAGAAAGGCTGTATTCCATGGCAGCTCCGGGCTGAATGACAGGGATGACCTCTTTTTTATCGCCATAATGGATAACGGCGCCAAGAAAGGCCTTTTGCTGCTTAACCTGGTCCTTTTCCCTTACATTGATCAGTACCGGGTTGATTCCCTCCTGCATCGCCTTTTGTTCGGCGGCTTCATCTTTCGGATTGATGAATTCGAACATGACCTTCCCCTTCGAACGGGTGGAATACTCAATCAATTCCTCTTTGAAATCACGGCGCAGCCGGGCGAAGTCAGCCGGCAGCTCCTCGCTGAAATAGGCTGTCACCGTTACCGTTTCATTGATCGAGCCAAGGATGTCCTTCGTTGCCTTACTTAAGGTATAGCGCTTGTCGCCGGTAAAGTCAAGGCGGAGAAAGAAGCGGTCGGCGAGGATGTTAACCAGGAGGATCACGCCGGTGATCAGCAAAATGTAAGATAAAACCGATTTTCTGTTTTTCATCTTTGGAAATTTTTGTTGTTCAGGCAGGGTCAGTCGGATCAGACCACCGCGTATTAATTCGATATGTTTCTTCTCGACAGGGCCAGTTCAGTGCCGATCAGCCCGAGAAATATGATCGACAGGAAATAGAGAATATCCTTGCTGTCGATCACCCCCCTTGCCATCGATTCATAATGATTCGACAGGCTGAGATACCCCAGGATACCGGCCACCCATCCGCCTGAACCACCCCCGGCCAGCCCGAATATGAGATGGAAGAATATCCCGATAAACAGGGCAAGCAGGAAGGCGACGATCTGGTTGCTGGTGATGCTGCTGGCAAACAGGCCGATGCTGATGTAGGAGGCACTCATGAAAAGGAGTCCCAGGTATCCCATCCAAACGGCGCCATGGTCAATTTTGCCGATGCTGGCAACCGTTACATAATAGGGGAGAGTCAGTGCCAGGGTGATGCAGATCAGCAGGAAAGCCGCAAAGAACTTGCCGGCGATGATCTGCCAGTCGCTGACCGGCTTGGTTACAAGGAGTTCGAGAGTTCCCGATTTGCGTTCATCGGCCAGCAACCCCATGGTGACTGCCGGGATAAAAAAGAACAGCGTCCAGAAGGAGATGCCGAAAAACGATTGGAGGCTTGCCTGGTTTACCAGGAAGATATCGTTTCCGAAAAGCCAGGTGAAAAACCCGCTGAAACCCAGGAACAGCACGATCATCACGTAGGCCATCAGGGAATCAAAAAACGACCGCAGCTCCCTTTTTGTAATAATCCATATCTTAATCATAACCCGTTTATTTATTTTTCACTTTTCACTTTGCATTTTGCATTTTGCATTTTGCATTTTGCATTTTTCTAGTTTGTAATGGTCAGATCCCTGAACACCTCTTCAAGTTTGCGTTCGACAGGCGTCATCTCGGTAAGCGACCAGCCCTTTTCAACGCACAACCTGAAAATGGCCTTCCGGGAGGTGGCGCCGGGCTTGCTCTGAACCTCATAAGCCAGGGTGTTGGCCGGCATAAGGTCGACCAGCTCAACCGAATCAAGTCCCTGCAGCCCGCGGTAAATTTCATCCCTCTCGCCGTCTTCAATGGAAACCTTAACTATCTCTTTGTCCTGGGCCTGCTTCCTCAGGGTATTGGCCGTTCCGTCGGCCACCAGCTGTCCCTTGCTTATGATCAGGATCCGGTCGCAGGTGGCCTCAACTTCAGCAAGGATGTGCGAGCACAGGATGACCGTTTTTTCGCGGCCGATCCGCCTGATCAGGTCCCTGATCTCCACGATCTGGTTCGGGTCAAGGCCCGAGGTGGGTTCATCCAGGATCAGCACCTCCGGGTCGTGGATCAGCGCCTGTGCCAGGCCAACCCGCTGCTGGTATCCCTTCGAAAGCTCGTTGATCTTTTTATACTTCTCCTGCTTTAGTCCGCAGATCCTGACCATCTCGAAAATCCTTTCACGGATCTTTCCTGCCGGGACCCCCTGGATCTCAGCAACAAATTTCAGGTAATCAATCACAGCCATCTCCTTATAGAGGGGGTTGGCTTCGGGCAGATACCCGATATGCTTTTTTACCTCCTCGGGATTGTCGAGTACCGAAATCCCGCCTATTTTAACATCGCCTCCGTTTGGGGGCATGTAACAGGTGATGATCTTCATCGTGGTGGTTTTGCCGGCGCCGTTAGGCCCCAGGAAACCAACTATTTCCCCCTGGTTTACCTTAAAGGAGATGTTGTCCACTGCTTTCTGAAAGCCGTAGGTCTTGGTTATATTCTCAACGATCACTTCCATAAAACCCTGTTTAGAATTGCGTTGCAAAAATAAAATGAAGTTTTTTTTTCTGAAATATGTTTAACAAAAGTTTAACATAAACAGCGTGTATTTTTTCGAAATTTCAACCAAAACCGCTGTTTAGGACTCGGTTTTCCTCTCCTCCCAAAACCCGGGCCGTTGAAATCAGGGTAATACCGTTGCGTTTTTTGGAAGGTAATCCTGCCGGGCACATCACTATATGCAGGTAAGGGCATGACGGAATAAAAAAGATTTGGAAATAATAAACAGTGTTTATTAAATTTGCAGCGTTAAAAATATGATCATGGGAATTACTGAAAGAAAGGTAAAGGAGAAACAGGAGCTCAAGGCGCTGATCCTTGCGGCAGCGCGGAGTCTTTTCCTTGAGAGGGGGATCGGGGAAACATCCATCAGGAATATTGCCGAACGGATTGAGTACAGCCCGGCCACCATCTATCTTTATTTTAAGGACAAGGATGAAATCCTGCATGAGTTGCATTCACAGGGATTCCGGGAGCTGGGGTCGCGCCTGAGCGTGATGATGGCTGTATCCGATCCTGTTGCAAGGCTTAAGGCGCTGGGACGCGTATATGTTGATTTTGCCAGGCAGAATTCCGAGATGTATGACCTGATGTTCATTGCCAGGGCCCCCATGCAGTTCCTTGAAAAGATGGAGGAGGAAAAGTGGGACGAGGGGCGGGTAGCATTTGAGTTCCTTTCGGCAACTGTGGCCGAATGCATTGCCGCGGGCCGGTTTGCCGGCCACGATCCCTTTTCGCTCTCCTTTATGATCTGGAGCTGTGTGCATGGGATGGTCGCCCTTGAGATCCGTGACCGGTGCAAGGGGATCACCTGCGAAAACCCGGAGACGGTGTTCCGTGGCGCCTTTGAGTCCTTTATCAAGGTGCTTGAAGAGATATGATTTTTTCGGTAACATTAAACAGTGTTAATTCAATAAAGGATGCACATTCGTAAACTCCCTGCAATTTTGCTGGTCCTGCTGGCCGGGGCCTGTTTCTCCCCGGGGACCCTAATGGCCCAGGGGCGTCTTCAGCTGTATATTGAGGAGGGGCTGGCCAACAACCTGGTGATGAAACAGAAAAACATCGGCCTGCAGCAAAGCCTTCTGGCGCTGAAGGAGGCACGCAGCTGGTTTTTCCCCTCGGCCGGTTTTAACGGTGATTATACCTGGGCCGAAGGGGGACGCACCATCGCCCTGCCTGTAGGAGACCTGCTCAACCCCGTCTACTCAACCCTCAACCAGCTTACCCATTCCGGTAAATTTCCAACGATTGAAAACACGGAGGTTCAGCTGCTGCCCAGAAATTTCTACGATGCACGGTTCAGGTTTGCCTACCCGCTGGTGAACGCCGACCTTCATTATAACTACAGGATAAAAAAGGAGGAGATCCGCCTTGCAGAATACGAACTGGAAACTTACCGGCAGGAACTGAGCAGCGAAATAGAAACAGCCTACTACAATTTCTGTCTTGCAACCGATGCTGTAAAGATATACGAAAGTGCCACGGAGCTGGTAGACCGCAACCTCCGGGTCAACCAGTCGCTGGTGCGCAATGGCAAGGGACTGGGTGCAAATGTCCTCCGTGCCGAAAGCGAATCGGAGATCATCTCCTCCCGGCTCAGGGAGTCTCAAAACCAGCGGAAAAACGCAATTTCCTGGTTTAACTTCCTGCTGAACCGCAATCTTACAGATACAGTAATATACGAATCACAACCAATCCCGGGAGAGCTTGCACAGTCATTTGCCTCGGTTCCCGTTACCTCAAACAGGAGCGAACTGAAAGAGCTGGGCACCGCAATCACTATCCGCAACAATGAACTCAGCATGAACAGGCGGTATGCCGTGCCCAAGGTAAACACCTTTATTGACCTGGGTTCCCAGGCCTCCGACTGGCAGTTCGACAATAAGAGCCGATATTTCATGGCCGGCTTACAGGTAACGGTGCCGGTTTTTGCAGGTTTCCGCAACAGGACAAAGATTTCGATGACCAAACTGGCGCTTGAGGAGTTGTCGATCCGCCTTGATAATACCGGCAGGCAGCTGCAGGTTGCAGCAGAAACCGCGCGCAACAACCTAAGCACGGCCATGGCGAACCTGTCTTCATCCGAAAAGCAGTACCAGAGCGCCAGGGCATATTTCACACTGGTCGACAGGGGCTATAACGAAGGAATCAACAGCCTGCTGGAGTTCATGGATGGCCGCAACCAGCTCACCACTTCGGAAATCCAGGTCAGGCTGAACCGGTATAAAGTACTGTCGGCCTGGTCCGACCTCAAACGTCAAACCGCATCATCCACGCTGCAACAAAAATGAATATGCAAAACAACCCTTTATATTTTGTCCTGTTTGCCCTTGCCCTTGCAGGCTGCCGCCATACGGCCGGGGATCATGGTGCCGGATCGGAATCGCCGGTACCCGTTAAGGTAGTTACCCTGGACCGGCAGCTCGTCCGTGAGCCGGTTTACGCTTCAGGGACCTTTACAACCGACGATGAAACCATTCGCTCCTTCAAGACTGGCGGCGTCGTTCAGCGGCTATTCGTCAGGGAGGGAGATGCGGTAAAAGAGGGCCAGTTGCTGGCGACGCTTGACCTGACTGAAATAACTGCACAGGTTTCGCAGGCCACCATGGCTTATGAAAAGGCACAGCGGGATTATAAACGGGTAGCCAGCCTCTACCACGACAGCGTGGCGACCCTTGAACAATTTCAAAATGCCGGTACCGGCCTCGACATGGCCCGTGAACAGCTTACCGCAGCCAGGTTCAACCAGGCCTTTTCCGAGATTAGGGCTGCCGGCGACGGTTTCATCCTGAGGAAATTTGTGAATGAAGGCCAGGTGGTGGGAGCGGGGGCCCCCGTTTTCCAGACCAACGGGGCCGGGAAAGGGAACTGGATCCTGCGCGTGGCAGTCGGCGATGGTCAATGGAGCAGCCTGGATATCGGGGATTCGGCAGTGATAAGTTCCGATCTCCCCGGTTTGAAAACCGCAAGGGGAACCGTCCTGCATAAATCCGAAGGGGTTGACCCTCTTTCAGGCACCTTTACCATCGACATCAGGCCTGTTGTCAGCCCCGGCAGGCTGGTTGCCTCAGGGATGTTCGGAAAAGCCGCCATTACCCCTGCCCGTGGCCGCCATTGCTGGAAAATACCCTATGATGCACTGCTCGACGGCGATGGCCGCCAGGGTTTTGTTTTTGTGACATGCGACGGGAAAAAGGCCACCCGGGTCAGGGTCAGCATTGCCGGGATAACCCGCGACAATGTGCTGATAGATGGGGGTCTTGAGGCATGCAGTACCCTGATTGTTAGCGGAAGCGCCTATCTTACCGACCAGTCACCGGTTACCATAATTCACTGAAGATATCGACCCGATGAAAATAACTGAAGCTGCACTTAAAAACCCCCAGTTTACCCTGGTGATGTTCCTGATGGTGGTGGTACTCGGCGTAACCACCATCCTCAACATGCCGCGGTCGGAAGATCCGGAACTGCAAAACCCCATGTTTCCTGTAGTAGTCGTTTACCCGGGTACAAGCCCGAAGGACATGGAGGAGCTGGTTGTCAACCCGCTGGAAAAAAAGATCTATTCCCTTGCAGATATCAAGCGTATCAAGAGCCGCAGCGGCGACGGCATTGCCGTTCTGACCGTGGAGTACAACTACCGGAGCAATGTTGAGGACAAGTACCAGGAATTGGTACGTGAAGTAAACGCCATGCGGAAAGATCTTCCCCAGGAGATCGTAAGCATTGACATTCCGAAAATCACCCCGTCCAGTGTCAATGTGATCCAGGTTGCCCTGGTATCCGAAACGGTATCCTCCGCGAAGCTCAGGAAAAAAGCTGAAGAGCTGCAGGATGAACTGGAGAAGATCCCGGCCCTGAAGAATGTTGAGATTCACGGGCTGGATGAACAGCAGGTGAGGGTTGACCTGCACCCGGAAAAGATGGCCAGGATGAACATCCCGCTGAATGCGGTGTTTGCCTCCCTCCAGAGTGAATTGTCGGCCATCCCGGGCGGAAGCATTGAGGCAGGGAGCAAATCCTTTAATGTCAAGACTTCGGGGAAATTCACAAGTGTTGGGGAGATAAACAACGCCATCGTCTACTCGGTCAACGGGAGGAATATATTCCTTCACGACATTGCCGATGTTTACCAGGAACTGGCCTCTTCAGATTACCTTACGCGGCTGAACGGGCACAGGTGCGTGTTCATCGTTGCCGCCCAGAAACCCGGTGAAAACATAACGGCAACCCAGAAGGCCTGGAAGCAGGCCATAGGGAATTTTAAAAAGAGCCTTCCCCCGTCAATTGACCTGGTGCACCATTTCGACCAGGCCGACAATGTGAACAGGCGCCTTTCGGGGCTTGGAACCGATTTTCTTATCGCCATCCTGCTGGTGGCCATTACCCTGCTGCCGCTCGGGTTCCGGTCGTCCCTCGTGGTCATGATCTCCATTCCCCTTTCACTTGCCATCGGGATCATCCTGCTCAACCTGACCGGTTTCACGCTGACCCAGCTGAGCATCGTCGGCCTGGTGGTGGCACTTGGGTTACTGGTTGACGACAGCATCGTGGTGATCGAGAACATTGAACGATGGATGCTACAGGGATTCAGCAGGAAGGAGGCGGTTGTCAAAGCAACCAGGCAGATCGGCCTTGCGGTTGTAGGCTGTACCGTAACCCTGATCATCGCCTTTATGCCCCTGGCCTTAATGCCCGAAGCCTCCGGTGAATTCATTCGCGGATTACCCATGGCGGTGATGATGAGTGTTTTGGCCTCCATGCTGGTGTCGCTTACAATCATCCCCCTGGTTTCAGGAAGGATACTGAAGGAACATGCCACCCCGTCAGCCGGTAATATCTTCATGCGCGGGCTGAAACGGGTGCTCATCAGCGGGATCTATTCCAAAACCCTCGATCGTGCCCTTGCTCGGCCATGGATCACCATCGGCATTGCATTCCTGCTTTTCGGGGGATCTCTCCTGCTGTTCGGTGTCACCGGGTTCAGCCTTTTCCCCGCATCGGAAAAGCCCCAGTTCCTGGTACGCATTGAAACACCGCTGCAATCGGGCCTTGCCTGTACCGATTCGGTTACCCGGGAAATAGAGCGCCAGCTTGCAAAGGTGCCCCAGGTTAAATATTTTGCCTCCAACGTGGGGAAGGGCAATCCGCAGGTCTATTATAATGTCATCCAGGCCAACCCGCGAAGCGATTTTGCCGAAATATTTGTCCAGCTGGACGACAACACTCCGGCAAAACAGAAACTTGATATAATTGAATCGCTCAGGAAGAGATGGACTCCCTACCCGGGGGCGCGTGTCGAGGTTAAAAATTTTGAACAG
>JBAXFZ010000174.1:0-8427 GCA_037139685.1 Bacteroidota bacterium | reverse complement strand
ATAGGTCGCGGTTGTAGCACCCGAAATATCACTGAAAGAGGAGGCGCATCCCAAGGTCGTCGATTGCCACTGGTAGGTTGTGCCCGATGTCGCCCCGGTTACAGTAACACTCAGGTTGGCAGTACCGCCTGTACATATGGATGAAGGGGTTGGCTGAGCAGTTATTGCAACGCCGGCCACCTCCAGTTTAAGACATGTTAAATTATAGATTGGGGAACATCCGGGTTGAGACTGACTTACGATGCATTTGTAGTATGTCGTTCCGGGCAGGGTGAGCGTACCTGTGTTGTAAGTGGTACCCGTTGCCCCGCTGATATTGGTCCAGTTTGAAACTGAAGCGCAGTCGGCCCCCGTTCCGCGCTGCCACTGGTAGGTGGTTATTCCGGCGCCACCTGTAACGCTGACATTAAAGGAGGCACTTCCCCCTACGCAGACGAACTGGTTCGCGGGTCCGATGGTCACATTAGCCTGTCCCACAACGTGCACAAGCGCCTCGTCGGAGGTATAGGTTCCGCAATTTGGAGTCGTGACCAGGACATTACAGTGATAATAGTGATCACCTATCGCCAGCGACGGGGTGGTATAAGTCGCCATGGTTGCACCGGAAATATCTGAATACCCTGAACCCGAAATAGGCGAGGTCTGCCACTGGTAGGCAAGTGTTGCACTGCCTCCGCTGAAGGACACGGACATGGTATGGGTTCCGTTTTCACATAAATTTGCCCCGGCCGGCTGTGTAATGAATTTTGGTACAACAACAGGCGCACAATCAGAAATAACAGGGCCGCAGCCGACCAGTGCCTGGGTTAACACAACATGGTAATAGGTAGTTTGTGTCAGGGCCGGCGTGGTATAATTCTGGCTGGTAGCGCCACTGATATCAGCCCATGAGCCGCTGCATCCGGTTGTGTTTGACTGCCATTTATACAAGAGTGTTCCTGGGAACAGGTCGCCTGTTGCAGTTACGCTCAACGCATAAGTATTACCTGAACAGATCGTTGCCCCAACAGGCTGTACTAAAATACTGGGATCCGGGTAAACATTGATGGTCGCAGTAGCTGAAGTGGCTGAAGCACAGCCGCTGCCTGCTGCTGAAACGATGACCCTGAAATAGGTTATGGATGACAAGGGTGAACTTGTATATGTACTTGAATTTGAACCGACATTGGTCCACGGGGCTCCGCCTGTGGACGATCTTTGCCACTGGTATGTCAGTGACGGTGCGCCTCCCGAGGCTGTAACGGTCATTGTAGGTGTTCCGCCTGTACAGATATCGGAACCAGCAGGGTCAACAAGGATCACAGGATCGGCAACAACGGTTACGGTTGCATATCCGGTAGTGAGGGGGCCGCAACCAATACCTGACTGTGAAATGACAGCACGGTAATACTTTGTGGTTGTCAAAGCCGGGGTTGTATAACTGCTGTTGGTTGCACCTCCTATCGGTGTAAACACCAGGTGGTCAGGAGAATCTTCCCATTGATAGGTAAATGTACCTGTTCCTCCTGTAGGTGAAACGGTCATGGTATGGGTTCCGCCATCGCAGATTGTTGCGCTTTGCGGATTTGGCGAGATAGGATCGGCCAGGACGGTAACTTTTGCGCAATTCGAAATTGCACCGCAACTGCTCCCCTCCTGGGTGATTTTAACTTTAAAATATGTTGAAATTGCAAGCTGATTGGTGGTATAAGTTGATGAAGTCGCACCTGAAATATCATTAAAGTTAGCCGCACAGTTTATTGTGTTTGACTGCCATTGATAGGCAGTTCCCGTTGTACCCCCTGTTACTGTTACACTTAATGTTTGCTGTCCTCCGTTGCAGATGGTTGAACTGGCCGGTTGACTTGTAATCACCGGATCAGGAGATATAACCAGTTTCAGGCAGGGTACCAGGTAAACCGGATCACATCCTGCAACTGATTGTGTTACGACGCACCTGTAGTAGCGGGTTCCCGGAGAATTCATTGTCCCGGTATTGTAAGTGGTGGCAGTTGCTCCGCCGATGTTACCCCATGTAACGTCGCCGCAATTCGTCCCCGTCCCGCTCTGCCACTGGTAACTTGTTGTCCCGGTTCCTCCGGTAACACTAACAGTATAAATGGCATTGCCCCCGGAACAAATGACCTGGTCGCCAGGGCCAAGTGTTACCTGCGGGATTCCAACCACGGTCACATGAACTTCATCTGTGGTCAGCATGGTGCATGGAGGACTGGTTATTGTGATATTACAATGGTAATAATAATCTCCCGAAGCTAATGCCGGGGTTATATAACTGTGATCAGTTGCGCCAAAAATGTCGACATAGGTACCCGAAATTTTTTCCTGCCATTGGTAGGCCAGTGTGGAACCGCCTCCGTCAACCGTTACAGACATGGTATGGGACGATCCCTCGCATAGGGTAATCCCTGAAGGCTGGGTCGTTATCCGTGGCACATATACCCTTGCACAGTTAGAGGTTACTGGGCCGCAACCATTTCCCGACTGGGTAATAATGACATGGTAGTAGGTGGTCTGTGTCAATGCCGGCGTGACATAGCTCTGGCTGGTCGCGCCATTTATATCAGCCCATGCTCCGCTGCAGCCGGATGTGTTGGACTGCCACCTGCAGGTAATTGCACCTGATCCTCCATAAACAGATACTTCAAGCAAATTGGTCTCTCCTGAGCAGATAGTTGAAATGGAAGGCGCAAGTTCGACAGATGGACCGTCGGTGACTGTCAGTGTCATACAACCCGACGTTTGGGGAGTACATCCCGTTCCTGTCTGTGTTACTGTACACTGGTAATAATAGGTGCCTGTGCTCCCCATGGCTCCGGTGTTATAACTGATGTTCGATGCTCCCGGAATATCGGACCATGGACCTGAGCAGGAACCCCCGGTTTGCCACTGGAACAGGAAAGTGCCGGTTCCTCCTGACACTGAAACCGCAAATGTTGCAGAACCTCCGGTACAGATTGTCTGTGCCGCAGGGACAGTTGTGATTTCAGGATCGGAGGCAGAATTAACCGTCACCTCACGCGTTACAAGGTCGGGACAGGGCCCCGGTACAATATGTATACCGCACTTATATTTGTAAATTCCTGTAGTCAGTCCTGTTGCCGTATATGAGGCATTGGTCGCGGCGCTGATCGGCTCGTAAATACTGCCGTTAAACTCCTGCCATTGGTAGGCAAGGGTTGCTCCTCCGGCATCAGTTCCAACCGTCATGACGTAGGTGCCGCTGTTGCATATCAAACCATCGACTGGCTGGGTTGTAATGCGCGGAACCCCGACTGTTGCGCAGTTGGATATTACGGGTCCGCAGCCGTGGCCTGTCTGGGTCACGACGACATGGTAATAAGTTGTTTGCGTAAGGGCCGGTGTTGTATAATCCTGGCTGGTCGCTCCGTTGATGTCGCTCCATCCACCGCCGCAACCGGATGTACTTGTTTGCCACTGGTACGAATTGGTGCCACTTCCGCCGGTAACCGAGGAGGTAAGCAACCGCGTATCTCCCGAACAAATTGTTGACAGGGCTGGTACGACACCGACAGAAGGTCCATCCGTGACGGTCAGGCTGTAACAATCGGAATACTGAGGTGTACATCCTGTACCCAACTGTGTAACGACACACTGGTAATAATAGGTGCCTGCTATACCTACAGCTCCGGTATTGTAGCTGGTGGTCGTTGCCCCTGAAATATTTGTCCAGGGCCCACCGCACGATGTACTGTGTTGCCACTGGTATGTAAAATGACCTGTACCTCCCGATACTGAAACCGCAAATGTGGCGGAACCTCCCGAGCAAATGGTTTGAGCAGTTGTCCCTGAATTGATCACAGGATCTGTTGCCGCATTGACGGTAACTTCACGGGTTACAAGGTTAGGACAGGAACCCGGTGAAATGGATATGATACATTTATATTTGTAAATTCCGTTGGTGAGACCTGCTGCAGTATAGGTTGAACTTGTCGCACCTCCTACATTCACATAGATGGTGCCGTTATATTCCTGCCATTGATAGGCAAGAGTTGCTCCTCCGCTATCCGTTACAACCGACATTGTATAGCTGCCGCTGTTGCAGATCAGGGCATCGGATGGTTCGGTAATTATACGGGGAACCCCGGCCATAGCACAGTCGGAATAAACAGTAGCGCAACCGTTTCCTGATGACCATACTTTTGCCCTGTAATACATCGTCTGGGTGAGTGCCGGAGTAGTATAACTGCTGCTGGTGGCACCTGAAATCTCGTCGATGGCACTGCCGCAAGTAGTTCCGGAGAACCACTGGTAAAGGATTCCGGGTGTTCCGCCGCTGGCAGTAACTGAAAGACCGGCTGTTGAACCGCTGCAGATAACAGAACCGCTGGGCTGGCTGGTGATGACGGGGTCGGGGACCACGCTGACATGCGCGACACATGTAATGTTTCCACATTGAACCGTCACCCGGTAATACATCCCCGAAGTAAGAGCCGGGGTAGTGTAGCTGGCGTTGGTTGCACCTGCGATTACAGTTCCCGGCCAGGTATTGGTGGTATTTGATTCCCACTGGTAGGTATAACTTCCGGGTCCTGCTCCACCTGAAGGTGTTACAGTAAGTGTTTGGGTGCCGCCCGTACAAATGGTTGCATCAACCGGGCAGGTAGCTGTTACATCCGGGTACTTGGTAATTTTAATTGTATCAGAAGTCGAACAGGCGCCATTGGAAATGGACCATACAACTTTGTAAATTCCCTGCACCGAGATCCCGGTAACCTGGGTGTCCGGGTTGTGCGGATCAACGAAGGTGATTGTTACGGGACCACCGGCAACACCGGCAACCTGGGTCCATGTGCCGGAATTGGGGGCGGCACCGGGTGAATTCCCCTCCATGTATGTTGATGTACTGTTGCATATACCCTGGTTCGGGCCTGCAATGGCGATGGGGGTATAGTCTAAGATTGTAACTTCAACCTGGTCGGTATTCGACGGACATTGACCGTTGGCCACAGTCCAGTCAAAATCATAGGTGCCTGCTCCGGTACCGAATACCTGGGTTGCAGGTGAATTTGGGTTTGCAAATAAAACCGGGCCCGAACCCAGGGGTTGTGAATTCACGGTCCAGGTACCGATCCCGACAGTCGGGGTGGCAGCATTCAGGCTAAGTGTGGAAAACTGGCATTTCAGCATATCTTCGCCAGCATAGGCAACTGAAGGAAACTGGTCGATGGTAATGACAACAGTATCCCGTAAAATACAACTTCCTCCTGAATAAGTATTGGTTGCCATCCAGATCAGGTGGTAGGTGCCTGCGCCGGGGAAGGTGGCAACGGCGTGGGGTGTTGAGGCGGAAGGACTGAAGGATACACCGGAAATCGGGTCGGCAGTCGACTGGTACCATACGCTGGTCCCGGGAGTGGGAGTATTTCCTGCCAGGGTGGCAGTCAGCGTGCTCGCACAAAAATCCTGGTCGGGACCGGCATAAGGCGTGCCCGGGTTTGCATGTACATTGAGAACAACCGTGGAGGAGGAGGAATCGCAGACAGGCCCGTTTTTAATGGTCCACCTGAACATATAACTTCCGGTTACCAGCCCGGTGACTGTCGGGGTTGGTAAAACGTAGGAGGAAAATACAGCAGTGCCGGGGCCTGAGACCTGGCTCCACCGGCCGCTGCCTGCAGTCGGGGCATTTGCCCCCATGGTGGTCTGTGTTCCGCATACCTGTTGGTTGGCACCTGCATTTGAAGGAGTGGGAGGAGCATCGAGTGTAACCCTGACATTTGATGAACTGCTGCATGTTCCGTCGGCAATGGTCCATTCAAAAATATACAGTTGAGGCGTTGCCGGGCTATAGGCAGCCAGCGGGTCATGAACATCCGAGAAAGAGCCTCCGTCGGATACCGGCCAGAGCCTGCTCCAGGTTCCTGTACCATGTCCGGGATCCGGTGCATTTCCATACAATGAGATGGTATAGGGAGTTGAAAGTTTACACAAGAACTGTTCTGATCCGGCATTCGCCGTTGTTGGCTGGCCGGAAACGATAATGTCCACATCATCATAACTGGAACAACCCGGGTAAGTCAGCGTATACCTGAAGGTATAGGTCCCGGTAAACAGGGGTGAAGCTGTTGATTTGTTTGAGGCAGGCACAGTCGGGGTAATTGTGGGCGTACTCGGGCCGCTTACAAGTGTCCAAACACCGGCACTTCCCACATTGCCTGTAAGTTCAATGGTACTGGCGTCGCAGAAAGTCTGGTCCGCTCCTGCATTGGCGTTTGCATAAACGATCATGGTGACCTCGTCGGAACTTGGCGGACAATGAGGACCTCCGGTTACTGTCCATTTGAAAACATAGGTCCCTGTGATAAGCCCCGAAAGATGGGCATGGGGATTGCTGAGACTGGAAAATGTGGGGGAGTTTGGACCTGAAACCAGGCTCCAGAGTGCCGTTCCCGAAGTTATTGGCGTAGCAGCCAGGTTAAGCGTGTCTTTGGCGCAAAGGGTCCTGTCAACACCGGCGTTTGCCGTGCTGGGGGGAATGCTCACTCTTAAAACAACGGTGTCAGAACTTGAGATGCATGCGCCATTGGAGATCGTCCAGATCAGCTGGTATGCCCCGGTTGTAACAATGCCGACGTTGGTAGTGTCCGCGTGTATGTTATCGATGATAACGATTCCCTCTTCACCGGCCGGCACTGTCCAGGTACCGACTTCGCCGGTATTGACAGGGGCGTTTGCTGCCATTTTGCTGTGATCGCCGCATATCTCCCTGTCGGGACCTGCATTGGCAGACGTGACAGGATCGGCGATAGTAATCGTGACGGTATCAATTGTCGCTTCACAAACACCGCGGGCGATTGACCATTCAAACTGGTATGTGCCAGGTGTCATTCCGGTCACTGTTGTGGCTGAATCGCCCGGGTTTGTAATCGTAACGGGGGGGGTGGGATCTGGTATCTGCCTCCATGTACCTGTACCGGGACCAGGATCATTCCCTTGCAGGGTGATGGTGGTTGTAGAGGCCGGCTGGCACTGATCGGGCCCGGCATTGGCATCAACAGGACCAGGGTCGAATGTTGTGTGGATCAGGGCAGTATCTGAAATCGTTCCGCAATTATTATGCAAAGTCCAGATAAACGAATATAAAGTATTTATTCCAAGGTTGCTGACTTTTGTTTTCGGGTTTGATGCATTTGCAAACACAGGACCTGAAGGGGTTACAGTCCAGTGCCCGATTTCGTTCAGAGCAGGCGGATCCGCCTGCATCCTGATTGTGGTTCCATAACAAATGTCACGGTCGGGACCTGCATAAACATACGAAGGCAGGAAATCGGCCACAATCACACGGGTAGGGTCAAAGCTGGGATCGCATGCATCACCGTTTGAAATTCTCCATGTCAGACGGTAAACCCCCGGATGCAGGCTATCAATCAGCGTGGTATTCAGTGTATGATCCTGGAAGTTTGCCGGGTATTCAAAGTAGGTGCCCGGGTTCAGGGTATCTTCGACCATCGGGTGGGTGTTTTCAGTCCACCAGCCTGTGCCAGCAAAGGGGTAATTGCCGGCAAGATGGGTTGCGTAAACATTGCAGGCAAGCAACTGGGGTGTCCCTGAATTGCTGGATGTTGGCAACTGCGATGTGGTAATGTTCACATCGGCCGTGGCCGTCTCACAGGATGCCCCTACGCCAGGGGTTACCCTGAACCTGATTGTATAGGTGCCGACTTTGCCCAGGTTGTAAATCATTTGAGGAGAGGTTGTTGCCGGGTAAAGTGGCGTCGGGATCACAGGATAGGTATTGTTGGTCGGGCCACTGATGATCTGCCATGTTATGGTTGAACCGCCCGTGGCAGTGTAGTTCACTGTTGCAGTTGAATCGCCGCATGGTAAGGCAATATCGGGATCAAGAGTGATTGAGGGGGGGGCATAAAAACCAACAGATGTGTTGGATGAGGTATTACAATGTGTCAGGGTATCGGTAATCATGTAATTAAAACTGTAAACTCCAATTGAATTTGCCGGAACGGTTACAGTGGTGATCGGCGTATTCGGGCTGTTAATAGTGGCGGTATTGGGTCCTGAATTCTGAGACCAGGTCCCGGTTTCATTGGCTTTCAGCGGGTTGTTCCCTATGAGCGTGAAGGAGGTACGTCCGTCGCAGAAAGGCCCTATTCCCTGGGTACTTGCAGGGGTAGCTGTACCGAGGGCATGCGGCACAGTGATGGTGACCTGGGCAGAACCGGAAGCACAGGGTCCTGTTACATCCCACCGGAAAACATAGGTGCCCTCCTTCAGGTTTGTTACGGATGTATTATTAGAATTAGGGCTGACAATAACAGGAGCGTTTGTCCCTGTGTAGGTGACTATTGACCAATGGCCTACCTGCCCGTTTAAGTTGCAGCCGCCAAAAGATCCTGATAAGGTAGTATTGGTTGTCGTTGTGTAACAACTGTCGAGGGTCCGGTTACT
>JBAXFZ010000173.1:0-8427 GCA_037139685.1 Bacteroidota bacterium | reverse complement strand
TTGAATAGGCATTTGTCAGGCCGGCAGTCTGCCCGTTGATGGCGTTGATGACAAACTGGACCTTCGCATGGCTTTCGTTGAACAGCCTCTTCTCAAAACCGGCTGGTACCTGCAGGATCATGTCAACCTTCCCGTGTTGCATCTCCTCTTCAGCCTCACTATACGAAAATGAGGAACTCTCTACCTGGTAAAAGGGAGATCCCTGGAATTTACTGACCAGTTTGCGGGAGGTGCCTGAAAGATCCATGTCAACCAAGGCGATGCGGATATGCTTCATCTCATAGGTGGCGGCGTTTACAAGGATGATCAGTTGAACCAGGGGCACTACGAAGATAATCGGCAGCATCGATTTGTTGCGGAAAACCTGCAGGAACTCTTTCTGGATGATGTAGAGGATCGTTTTCATCAGGCTAGCCGTACATTGAATTTTTTAATACTGATTGCCAGGAACAGGGAGGTAAACCCGGCAAGGACCAGTGTTTCGTGCCAGACATAGGCAATGCCGTTTCCCTGGAGCATGATGCTCTTGATGATGGTAATGTAATATTTGGGGGGCATTGCATAACAGAGTACCTGCAAGATCCAGGGCATATTCTCAACCGGGAAGATGAACCCGCTGAGGAGTATGGTAGGGAGCATAAGCGCAACAAGTGAGAGCAGCATGGCTACCTGCTGGCTGCTGGTGATGCTTGAAATCAGGATCCCAAGCGAAAGGGCCATGGTGATATATAGGAAACTCTCAAGCAGCAGCAGGGCGACACTGCCCTGTATAGGCACGCCGAACACGGCATTGCCAAGTCCAAGGATGATACACGCGTCGACAAAGGATAAAAACACATATGGAAACACCTTGCCAATGATGATCTGGGCGGGTCGAAGAGGGGATACCAGCAGCAGTTCCATCGTCCCCAGCTCTTTTTCACGGGTGATCGAAAGGGAGGTCATCAGTGCGGATATCAGCATCAGCAGCATGGCCATCAGGCCCGGAACAAACATATATACCCCCTTCAGCTCCCCGTTATACATCATACGCACCTCAGGAACGATCTGCATAGGCACCTGCCGGGAGTTAACCGAAACAAGGTAGTTGCTGATAATTCCGCTGGCATAATTCACAAGCATGTTGGCAGTGTTAGGGTCAGAGGCATCGGCAATTATCTGCACGTGTGCCGTCCCTGTCTTCTCCAGTTTGTTCGCGAAACCGGGTTCGAAAACCAGGGCCAGTTTAACCTCACCCTGCCGGAATACAGGCTCAATCTCTGCCACCGTACTAAGATTTTTTTCAAGGATGAAATAACCCGAGGAGAGGATTTTCTCACTTATTTTCCTCGTCACCACATCCTTCGAGGGATCATAAATGGCGATTTTGGCATCCTTGATCTCGTTGGTGAGCACATAGCCGAAGAGCAGCAATTGCACGGCCGGCATGCCAAACAGGATCAGGAGGGTGCGGTAGTCCCTGAAAATATGGTAAAACTCCTTTATGACAAACCCCCTGAACCGTTTCATTTGATTTCTTTGTTGGTAAACCAGAAATAGAAAAACCTGGAGGCCGAGATCAGCAATGGCACCCCCATGGTTACGAAGAAATTATAGAGCCATTCCTTGTTGATCACATCAAAACTGCGCAGGGTGATCCCTCCCGAAATCATAAGGGCCATCATGAGGTAACTCCGCAGGTTGAAAAATGAGAAGGCACAAGGGTAGGGGATCGTTAATCCCTTGATGCGGATGATGTGTTTCCTTGAAATCCGGGAAAACAAAATGAGATAAAAAAGTCCGCCTAAAATCACTCCCCCGGCCAGGCGCCACCCGGTATGACTCCCGTAATGAACCAGGTAATTCAGCCCCCTCCCGGCGAGGATCCCGCCCGCGGTTGTCCATGCCAGGCCGGCAATGAAAAGCAGGTTGTGTTTGCTGACCGAAGGTTTGTATTTGGTGATTAAGTCCATTTTTTTTATCAGTCGGTATTCTGTTGAGATTGCGTTCCCCTGGCCAGTTTAATAAAGACCTCGTTCATCGACGGGGCCTTAAATTGCATCTTCAGGTTTTCCGGGGTCTCCATGGCCGCTATCCGTCCATCGACCATGATCGATACCCGGTCACAGTATTCAGCCTCATCCATATAATGGGTGGTCACAAACACGGTAATGCCGTTATGTGCTGCTTCATAAATCATGTCCCAGAACTGCCGGCGCGTGATGGGGTCCACACCCCCGGTTGGTTCATCAAGGAAGACGATTTTGGGATTGTGAAGGATTGCAACCGAAAAGGCAAGCTTCTGTTTCCACCCCAGCGGGATATCCCTGATCAGTTTGTTGCGGGATGCCTCAAAGCCAAGCCGTTCCATCAGGTTCGCGGCACGCGAGTCGATATCCTTTTTTTGCAGTCCGTAAATCCCGCCATAAAAACGAATGTTTTCGTAAACAGTCAGGTCATCGTACAATGAAAAGCGCTGGCTCATGTATCCGATATTCTTTTTCACCTTTTCCCGCTGTGTATAGATGTCAAACCCTGCCACACTGAGTTTCCCGGATGTGGGATAGGATAGCCCGCATAGAATCTTGATCGTTGTGGTTTTCCCTGCCCCATTGGCCCCAAGGAAGCCGAAAATCTCACCCCGTTTTACCGAAAAGGTAAGATGGTCGTTGGCTGTAAATGAGCCAAACGATTTCACTAGATCCTTCACGATGATGATATTTTCGGTTTCGCCGGTCATTACTTAAGTTATTTCCATTTGTCTCATTTAACTCTTCTTTGCATCCAGGTTGCTAAATAAGAAACCCGAAATTTCACTTTATTGTCACAAAGTCAAGTCTCAGTTTGTTACTGCCATCAGTTCCATAAAGCAATCCTCTATCGAGGCTTCAATCCGTGTAATCTCAACCGACAGGTGGTTGTTCATCATTAAAAATTCAGACAGCTTCGCGGGGTTGATCTCCTCCCCCTTGAAGGCAACATGCGCCGATTGCCCGAATGCGTAAACACTCTTTATTCCCGGGTAATTCCTGAGTTCTCCCAGCAAATGGTAGATGTCGCCGGCTTTCACCGAAAGGAGGTTTAACGGATAACTTTGCACAACCTCCCCGGGGGTGCTGATCGACATGATCCTGCCGCCCTGCATCAGGGCTACGCGATCGCAAAGGGTTGCTTCATCCATGTATGGCGTTGAAACCAGGATGGTGATCCCGGCTGTTTTCAACCGCCTGAGCATCTCCCAGAATTCGAGCCGCGATACGGCATCAACGCCGGTTGTGGGTTCATCCAGGAAAAGCACCTCCGGCTTATGGATCAGGGCACACGACAGGGCCAGCTTTTGTTTCATCCCCCCTGAAAGTTTCCCGGCTTTCCTGGTTTTGAACGGCTCTATTTGCCGGTAAATATCTTTGATCAGGTCATAATTTTCCTGGAGGGTGGTCCCGAATATGGTTGCAAAGAAGTTCAGGTTCTCTTCAACGGTCAGGTCCTGGTATAATGAAAATCTCCCGGGCATATAGCCGCTAATATTCCTGATCTTCCTGTAATCCTTCACCACATCGAAACCTTCAACATAGCAGGTGCCTCCGTCAGCCAGGACAAGCGTGGTCAGGATGCGGAAAAGCGTTGTTTTCCCTGCCCCGTCGGGCCCGATAAAGCCAAACAGTTCACCCTTGCCGACCCCGAACGAGATATCGGCAAGGGCGGTTGTTTCACCAAAGCGTTTGGTAAGGTTTTTAACCTCGACGGAGTTAGCAGGCATGACTATTTTTGCGGGGAAATTGTCTTTGTCCAGAAGGTATTTCTCCCCAGGAGGGAAACCCCGATGTATCCGCGTATCTTCAATTTATTCGGGGTTTCGAACCGGATATTGCATTTGTAGGTCTTCCCGTTTTTAGGATCATATATGGTGCCGCCCGACCACTCATCCGTACCATCGAATGAAAAATTTTTCATATTGACCATGCCGATAAGCGGGGCTGATTTTAGTTTGTCATCAGGATTCTCCTTATCTGAGCGCGGTTTTCCCGTGATCTTGTCGTTTGGTTCACGAAGCCAGACGAGCTTCCCGAAATATTTTCCATTCTCCTTGTAGAGCTCGATTTTGCCAGTAGCCTCCTGGTTGAGCCAGAAGCCCAGGATATCATCCGGTTTGTGTGTCTGCGCCGTTGCTGAAATGGCCGACCAGATGGTCATGGTGAGGATAAGTAAAAGTGTTGTGGTGGTTCTTTTCATGGTTTTTGGTTTTTGTTAATGAGTAATCAGTTTAATCTCTCCGGGCATGCCGATCTTCAGGGTACCGTCATTCTTAACCCTGATCTTCACTGCATAAACGAGATTTACCCGCTCCTCTTTGGTTTGTATTGTCTTCGGCGTAAATTCAGCTGTTTGGGAGATCCAGCTGACAACACCCTCGGTTTTTGAATTTGTCTTCTCATCCTTGTCAAAGCGGACTTCCACCCTGTCGCCGAGTTTAACACCCGGCAACTGCGCCCCGCTTACATAAACACGAAGCTGCATCTCACGCAGGTCGGCAATCTTGTACAATGGTTTGCCAAAGGTCGTTACTTCGTTGTTTTCAGCAAATTTGGTAAGCACGGTCCCTTTGACAGGGTTGATGATCCTGCTGTTCCTTATTGATTCGCGAAGCTGGGCGATCTGCTGGTCGGTGCTTCCAACCTGGTTTTCAATCCCGGTGAATTGCGTTTTTATGGAGGCGATCTGTTTTTCGACCAGGCTGAGACTTGAGTTGATGTCGTCAAGCTGTTTCCGGGTTGCAGCCCCGTCTTTGAGCAAACTGACAACCCGTTTTTTTTCAACCAGGATATTGTCCCTGTTTTGCTCCTGGACGGCAACCCGGGCGTTCAGATCCTCCCTGCGGGAGCCGGTTCCATTATTCTGCCCGATGGTCTGTAGCTTTTTCAGATGGAGGTCGGTGGTATCAATAAGACCAACCAGCTGGTTTGAATCAAGCAGCTGCCCCTCCTCGATGGCGAACATCATGATTTTGCCATTTGCAAGTGATGAAACCGTTATTTCAGTAGCTTCAAATGAGCCGTAAGCGTCGGGCTTGTCTTTATTGTTCCCGCACGAGGCTGCCAACACGACCAGCATGATCAGTCCCGCTATTAATCGTCTTTCCATATTTCGTTGCATTAAAGTTTTCCCAGTGTAAACAAATACGAAAGCTGGGCTTTTATTAACTGAATCTTATGAATCTCCTTGTTGAGCTTTGAAAGGGTCTCTTCGTTCAGGCGTGCAATGTAGTCGCTGGCGGTGATCACCCCGTTGTCAAGCTGGGAGGAGGCTGCCCTGCTGATCTTCAGCCTCAGGGCGATCATCTGGTCATCCTGGACGAGCAGTGCCGTCAGCTTTAAAATCTCGCCGAGCTCCTTTTGGGAGCTGATTTTAAGGTTCTTCTCAAAGGTCTCCTGCTGGGTTTTCAGGATGTCACCCTGGATTGAAAGCATCTCCCGTTCATTTTTATTCTGGTTCCAGTTCCAGGGCGACCAGGTCAGCTTTGCCCCGAACATCCACCAGGGTTTGAAATCATTATTGAGCATATTCAGCCCCGGCCTTCCATAACCTGCCTGCCCGAATGCAAAGACCTTCGGATTCCACCTGGTGGTCACCATTTTTTGCATCCATGTGATTTTCGATCGCTGTATATTGAACAACTCATTTTCGGGCCGCTTATCTTCAAACGCGACCCCCGGCAGGATAATCTTTGGAATTACGAGTGATGTCTTTTCGGTAACCTGGACTGTAATCAGTTCGGAGAGCATCTGGTACGAGGCGCTCCTGTCCATCCGGGTTTCGGTAAGTTGCTGCTCAATCCTGACCAGCTCAGCCTCGAGCAGCGACCCGTTCATCTCAAGTGCCGACCCGTTGCTGATAGCCGACTGAACCTCCCTTAGTTTGACGGCAATCCGCTCGCTGTTGCTGCTCAGCAATAATTCGTTTTGCTGAAGGAGGATGATGTTGAAATAGATCTGGTTGATCCTGTCCTTCAGCTTGTATAATTCGACTTCGACACTTTTCTGGTCGGCAGTCAGTCCCGTCGACTCAACCTGCTTCTGAAAACGGGTAACCTGGCCGTCATAGATCACCTGGCTGAGGTCAAGGGTGAGTTTGTACCAGTCCTTGCTCATTACTGGCATGTTCAGGTTTGGCAGGCCCTTCGGCAGGGTGATCGACAGCTTTGTCACCTCCGATTGCAGGGAGGCGCTGCCATTGATGTTGACCTGGGGAAGATAGTTTTTATTCAGGTTTTTCACCTTCAGGGTGTTGGAATTCTCCAGCAGGTCCAGCTGCTTCCGCAAGGGATAATTCTTTTCTGCCTGCCGGTAGCATTCATCCAGGGTGATGGAATCCTGTGCCTGCATCATGAAGGGCAGCAGCAACAAAACTGTTGCGGCCATCGTCCTGGGAAGTCCGATGTTAATTGCCGGGATTATTTTCATAGCCTTTTAGAGCATTAAGAATGAATTCAGGAACAATGGTCCTCCTTTCATCATAGAACTGGTTAAGTTGTTCCTTTGAATAACCAAATATAGTCATGATAAGCGGTTTGGCCAAAACCGGGAAAATACTGAGCGAAAGTATGTTTATAAAGATGTGGAACGGATCGATTTCGAGGTTGAATTCCTCCCTGACCTGCCGGCGGATTACTTCGGTAAGCCGGTCTGTTGAGATATTCATCTTTTCCAGCATGGCCTTGATCTGTCCCGGCTTTTCGTACAGGCAGTTCAGGATAAAAAGCGGGAGGTAGGAGTTTTGAGAGAGGAAATCGATGTAGTAGTTGAGGAATATTTCGATTTTTGAGGCGAAGGTGAGGTCGGAGAAAAAGGTCTCATTCAGCTTTGCCAGCAGTTTGCTGAAGGCATCCTCAAAAACGGCGTTGAAAAGATTGTCTTTATTCCTGAAATAATAGTGCACCAGCGATTTGTTCACTCCGGCTTCGTTGGCGATCTCCTGCATCCGGGCCCCGTCAAACCCCTTGCTGTGGAAGACCTTCTTGGCCGCTTCCAGGATGCGTTTCTCGGTGGTCACAGTGTTGTCCATATGGTTTAACCAATTGGTCAAAAGTACAACAAATTTTTTTAATAGCCGGAGGATAAATTATTTTGGAATTTTCAGTTTTTGACCCGGCTGCAGCCGCGAATTGGTTTTCAGGTTATTGGCGGCCTTGAGCTGGGCCACCGTCACATCGTGCTTTTCAGCAATATCCCACAGGTTATCGCCGGGCTGAATGATGTAGGAGGTTGTTTTTTGCGAACCTGCCGCGGATGTTTTCCCCTGTTTCGTGGCAGGTTCGGGCTTTGCATTTTCGCTTGCAGAGGGTCCGGAAGGAACTACTTTGAGCTTTTGCCCGACCAGGAGGGTCTCTCCCTTGAGGTTATTCCATTTTATAAGGTCTGCAGTGGTACAATGATACCTGGTTGCTATAATGCTCAGGTTCTCGCCTGCATTTACCGAATGCACGGTATTGACGGGAGGTGCTGCACGCTCGGGTTGGGTTTTCGATGTTGCAGCCGGGCTGGCTGTACGGGATGCAGAAGGGGTGCTTTTTACAGAGGTGTCTTTGGGGGCAGGGCTTGGGACATAGGTTGAAGTGATACTTTTGTCGCCTCCTTTATCCCTGGCCGATTTGGTATAAACAAGTATTTTTTTATTTGGCCTGATTAAATTTTTCTTCAGGCTGTTAAGTGATTTCAGATCGCCAATGGTCATGTGGAATTTTTTAGCGATGGATGCGGCGGTTTCCCCGCTTTTAACGGTATAAAGTTCTGTTTCCCTGTAGTTTGAGTACAGCATTTTCTGCAGCGAATCCTGTGTCCGTCCGTCCTTGGTTTCAAAAGCATAAAGGGCGGCTTCGTTGTTGATGAAGTTGCCGATATATTTCTTTCGCAGGCGCAGTTTGTAATGATTTTCGGGGGTGGCAGGGATAAACCAGTGTTTGAAGGAGGGGTTCAGGAATTCAATTTCGTCCATCGGGATGCTGAGCATCTCCGAAATCTGGTCAAAGGCCAACGGATGGCTTATGGTAACGGTGTCAACCTCATAGTATAGGATACCGGGATCGACCGGGTAAATTTTGTGTTCATTGGCATAGGTCATCACATAACTAGCTGCGATGAAGGCGGGGACGTAAGATGCTGTCTCTCTTGGAAGATATTTTTTAATAGCCCAGAAATTCTTCATGCCACCCGAACGGCGTATCGCCTTGTTGACATTTCCTGCCCCTGAATTATAGGCGGCAAGTGCCAGCGACCAGTTTCCATATATATCGTAGAGGTCGCTGAGGTGTTCGCAGGCGGCTTTTGTCGCCTTATAGGGGTCAAACCTGTCGTCTACATAAGAGCTTACCTTGAGACCATAGCCTTTCCCTGTGCCATACATGAATTGCCAGAGTCCCTTTGCCCCGGCGGGGGAGTTGGCCGTCGGGTT
>JBAXFZ010000172.1:0-8455 GCA_037139685.1 Bacteroidota bacterium | reverse complement strand
ATTAACTGATACGGTCAAATCCGGTATAGGGGACAAGCACTTTGGGAATGTTAATGCCTTCGGGAGTCTGGTTGTTTTCAAGCAGGGCGGCCACGATGCGCGGCAGGGCCAGTGCACTGCCGTTGAGGGTGTGGGGCATGTTCATTTTGCCGTTCTCATCCTTGAATCTCAGTTTCATCCTGTTTGACTGGAAGGTTTCGAAATTTGATACAGAACTTACCTCGAGCCACCTGGCCTGGGCGGACGACCACACCTCCATGTCGTATGTCAGGGCAGAGGTGAAGCTCATGTCGCCCCCGCAAAGCTTCAGCACGCGGAAAGGCAGTTCCAGCTTGCGAAGCAGGCCGGTTACATACTCCCGCATCTCCTCAAGCACCTCGTATGATTTATCGGGATGTGCAATCTGCACGATCTCCACCTTGTCGAACTGGTGCAGCCTGTTCAGGCCGCGCACGTCTTTCCCGTATGAACCCGCTTCGCGCCTGAAACAGGCGGAGTAGGCGACATTTTTGAGGGGAAGGTCCTGCACCTTCAGGATGGTGTCGCGGTATATGTTGGTCACCGGGACCTCGGCTGTCGGTATGAGGTAGAGATCATCGACCACGGCATGGTACATCTGGCCGTCCTTGTCGGGCAGCTGGCCCGTTGCATAGGCTGAGGCCGCGTTCACCATGTAAGGCGGCTGTATTTCCAGGTAACCGGCTTTTATCCCCTCCTCCAGGAAAAAATTGATCAGGGCCCGCTGCAGCCTGGCCCCTTTGCCTTTGTACACGGGGAAACCGGCGCCGGTAATCTTGTTGCCGGTAAGGAAGTCGATCAGGTCGTATTTAGTGGTGAGATCCCAGTGAGGCACTGCGGTTGCAGCCACGGGGACGATCTCCCCCTCCTGCATCACCACCAGGTTGTCTTCGGGGGTCTTTCCGCGCGGAACCGAAGGGTGGGGGAGGTTGGGCACCCTGACAAGGATCTCGTCCAGCTCCTTTTTGATCTCCTCGAACGACTGGTCAAGCAGTTTTGCCTTCTCTTTCAGGTCGGCCGTTTTTTCCTTTAACAGGTTGGCTTCGGCAGCCTTTCCCGATTGGAAAAGCACCCCGATCTCCTTGGCCAGGATGTTGCTTTGCGCCTGGATGTCGTCAAGTTTTTTCTGTGTCTCCCTGCGCTGGTCGTCCAGCCCGATAATCCTGCGGATGATCTCCGCACCGTTGAAATTTTTAATGGCCAGGCGGTCAATTACCTCCTGCTCATGTTCGCGGATAAAATTCAAAGAAAGCATAAAAAGGGTTGTTTGAGGAACAAAAATAGTTAAAAAGCCTGACAGGTTCTGCGTAAACCAAAAAAAACGGCATGGGTCAACCCATGCCGTTTTGCTGAAGACAATGCGGAAATACGCAGGATTAGTGCAGCAAAGCTTTAATTGACAGTTTCTTCCATCGGCAGGATGGAGACAAAAGACCGGTCGCTTCTTTTCTTTTTGAATTCAACAATGCCGTCGATGAGTGCAAACAGGGTATGATCCTTGCCGATGCCTACATTCAAACCGGGATTGTGAACTGTGCCGCGCTGACGCAGGATGATGTTGCCCGACCTGGCAAACTGGCCGCCATAAATTTTAACGCCTAAACGTTTACTGTGCGATTCCCGGCCGTTGCTTGAACTACCCGCCCCTTTCTTGTGTGCCATAATACGTTGTAATTAAAAACTAAAAATTAGAAAATCGTAATTCTTAATTTGGATTAATTTGTTTTTTCCTTGTTTTTTGTCCAGGTCCGGCTTTTTCAGCCAGGTTGCAGCTTAGAAACTGATGTTCTCGATCAGGATCTTGCTGAAATCCTGCCGGTGGCCCGATTCCTTCTCATATCCTTTGCGGCGCTTCTTTTTGAAGATGACGACTTTGTCGCCACGGGCATGATCAATGATCGTGGCGCTGACAGTCGAACCTTCAACCAAAGGCTTGCCAACACTGATGTTGCCGTCGTTATCCAGCAGCAAAACCTTGTCGAATTCAATTTTTGTTCCGGGTTCACTATCGAGGCGGTGAACAAAGATCTCGTCGTTCTTCTCTACCTTGAATTGCTGACCTGCTATTTCAACGATTGCGTACATGTTATAATGTATTGATGTTCGTAAATTTGGGAGTGCAAAGTTATAAATTTTTTCTAATTTACAAGCCTGATGATAAAAAAAAAGCAGATTTTAGCGAAAATGGTTTTGGCAAACCATCGGTGAAAGCTCCATGAACCTCCATGCAAAAGTGATTTTATTTGCGTAATTTTGTAACAAAATCAAACGATATCTCGTTCAAAAGTTGTATGGTTAACCGGGGGTCGCAGATAGTTCAGTTTTACCTGCAATGGGTGGCATTTGTCATCCTTATGCAGGTAATTTTGATATCTGCCCCTGCCGTATCAGGGGCCCAAACAGCCCCCTTAACCCCGGCGATCCTGATGGGGGTCGTCACCTCCGGGCCAAATTCACCGGCTGTCGTCGGGGCCAAGGTAATCGTTAACGGCAGCTTCACCTATACCACCTCCGGGGGGATCTATTCCATGCCGGTCGATCCTGCCGGGACCTTCACTGTGACATGCCTGAAGCCGGGTTTTGATGCCTACACATCGGCCCCCGTTGTTTTCGTGCAGGGAGTCACCACCCAGATGAATATAACATTGTGGGAGACCCTTACGCCACCCTCCCCGGTCACAGCCCTCCTTGACACAATCCCCCAGTCGGTTGCCGTTTCATGGGCATCGCCGGCTGGGAGTTATGAATTGCTGTATGACGACGGGATCCAGGATAATTTTACAATATGGGCCTTCCAGGGAAACATGAATGCCGTGAAATTCACCCCGGCGGGTTTCCCGGTTAAGATTACGGGAGGTTCAGTCAACATTGGCAGTGCCGCAAATTACCCTTCGGGCGGCACCCTTCCCGGGCCTTTCCAGGTCAGTATTTACGATGCCACCGGGGCCGGGGGAACACCCGGAAGCAACCTGGCCGGCCCGTTTACAGTTGTTCCGCAGGCAACCGGATGGGTTGAGTTTACACTGCCTTTGCCGGTTGTGGTTAGCAGTGGTTCCTTCTACATCGTGATGATCCAGGTTGGTACGCCTTCCGTGGCATCCGGCATCGCCATTGATGAAACGCTTCCGCAGTTCCGCAGCTACTCCCGTTTTGTGACCGGAGGAAGCGCCTGGTTCCCCGCGGGGGGAAACTTTATGATCCGCGCCCTGTGCGATGGTCCCGGGGGACCTTTCGCCCTCTCAGATGCCTCCTCGGTGCCGGGGGTTTATAATATTTTTCGCCTTAGGCAGGGGGAAGAACAGAATCCCCTGGTATGGACGTCCATAGCAGCCACTTCGTCAAACACAATTCCCGACAACAGCTGGTCCTCGCTGCCATGCGGTCCATACCGCTGGGGCGTAAAGGCACAATACCCCGGGAACCGCTGGTCGCCCGTCACCTTTTCAAATATTCTCGGTAAATGCTGGACAGCCCCTGTCACCATTCACCTGAACCCGAGCTGCCTCACCGCCAAATTTTCAGGCACCTTTGTGCATTTTGTCAACCTGGCCTATCCCGATACAAATTATGCCGCGATATCCGACACCACCGGCCTGGTTGCCTTTCCTCATGTGTGGAAGGGAACCTACCAGATGACGGCGAGTAAATTCGGATATGACACCCTGGTACAGGCGGTTCCCGTCATTTCGGCAGTCAACCTCAATGTAAACCTGCTGCAGGTTAAAATCCCGCCTGCCAACCTGGTGGTGAAGGACAGCAGCCTCCAGGCCCACTGGGATGTTCCGCACTTCGAAAAACCTCTTTTCACTGAAAACTGGAGCAGCGGCTCTTTTACCCACAACGGCTGGACCATCCAGGGAGGGGTAAACTGGCTGATCTCATCATCAGTCGGACATCCTGCCCCCTGCGCCCTCTTTGCATCCCTTCCTCACGTGGTGAACTATGCACAGTCACTTGTCAGTAAAACCATCTCCGGCGAGCGCTCCACCCTGCTGAAGATGAAATACGATATCCTCCTCGACAACGCGGGCACCACCACCGTGAACCAGATGGCCGTGGAATTGTGGAACGGTAACAGCTGGAACACCTTGAAAAACTATACGAACAGCGGGGGCAATTTCGCATGGACAACCGATGAGACGGATATCTCCGCTTACACGGCCCAGGATTTCAGGATCCGGTTCCGGGCCTATGGCGGCGACTCATTCGATATCAACAGCTGGTGTATCGACAACGTCAGCATCATCGCCTCTGAACCCGCCCAGCAGCAGGTAAACTGCATCCTCGGCTACTATTTTTACCTGGGAAATGTCATCAGCGGTTATACAACAAAAAATGCCTACCAGATCCCCGGCAGCCAGGTTCAGTACGGGCAAACCTACAACGCCTGCGTGAGGGCGCTTTACGGAAGCGGCTATTCCGATTTCGCATGCACCAGCTTCACCTCTGAATTCCTTTACCCGGTACGCAACCTCCATGGCAGCCCTGTCGAGAATGCCGCGTTTATTGCCTGGGATAAACCCAATGCAGGGAACGACACCGTGGCTGTCATCCCGCCCGGGCTGATCGGGTACTCGGTTTACCGCGATGACAGCCTCATCGCACAGATCAGCGATCCGGACACCCTTTCGCTTTATGACCTGAACCTGGAGTCGGGAATATACAAATATGGGGTTGCAGCGCAATACAACCTGAACTCCTATGGCTTCCCGGGACAGGTTGCCGAAAGCACGCAGGCCGGTCCAATCAGCGTTACCATCAGCTTTGGCCGGCAACTTCCCTTTTTTGAATCGTGGGACCATGGTTCCTTTTCATATAACGATTGGAGATTTACCCCATCCCAGGGCAACTGGGTGATCGACTTCAACGAGGGGATTCCCCAGCCGGCAGCCAGTTTCAAATGGCAGCCCCCGCAGGTCAGCTATAATTATACACTTGAAAGCCCGCCACTCAACGGGGTCCCCTTCAGCTGTGCCGCCATCTGGCTCGATTTCGACCTGAAACTCACCGACAGGAACGCCACCGGGACCGAAAAAATGGTTGTTGAAGCCTATTACAACCATGAATGGCACCAGAAAGCCGAAATTAAAAATTCAGGCAGTTTATCCTGGACAAGCTACCACCTCGACATCTCCCCGGTCAGGGGCAAGGGATTCAGGGTGCGCTTCCGTGCCGCCGGGGAAAACTCCTCCGAAATCCTGAACTGGTTTCTCGATAATATCAGTGTGTACCCCGTATGTTACCCTGCAACCTCTCTTGCTGCAACACCCCTGCCCGGTGCAGTGAAACTTTCATGGGCCCCGCCGGCATGTTACGGCGGTAATCTTCTGCACGAAGGCTTTGAAGAGTCCTATTTTCCTCCATCCCAATGGACGAAACAAAATACAAGCCTGGCGGATACCTGGTCGCATCTCCCGGCAACTTCACCCTTGGGAGCTCACAACGGCAATTTTTCGGCCGGGCTCAACTGGGATTACAGCCACCAGGATGAATGGCTCATTGCACATGATATTTATGTAAACGGAGATCTCACCTTCTGGAGTTACGCTTTCCAGGGATCGCTGCATCTCGACCATTATTACGTGCAGGTTTCACTCGACCAGGGCGCTACTTGGAATGTCCTGCTCGATATGTCGGCATTGCCGCCCTATCCCGGAACTGCCGGGGTAAATGCATGGAACACCCCCTATCATATCGACCTTTCGGCCTATGCAGGCGAAACTGTCGATATTGCCTGGCATGCGGTTGACGGAGACGGGAACGGACTCTGGTACCCATGGGCCATCGACGATTGTTCCATCGGGGCCGACGACCATTATGCGCATTTCCCTGTTCCGGGCACAGGCGCAATTACGGCCCGAAAGAAAGACGCTCCACTGCAAAACCTGCTGGGCTATGACATATACCGCCAGGTATCGGCGGCAGGAAATTTCACCAGGATCAACCAGTCGGTTGTGACCGACACCACATACACAGATGCAGGTCTCCAAACAGGACAATACCATTACTTCGTGCAAAGCCGGTTCCTTGAATGCGTGAACTCCACGAATTCAGATACCGTGCAGGCTGATGTCATTACAGGGCTGAATTCAGCCGTTTGGCAGGAGGTGAAAATATTTCCAAATCCTGCTTCCAACTATCTCACGGTCACGAGCCCGGCGGAGATCGAAGAGATCAGGATTTTCAGCAGCGAGGGAATCTGCGAAGGCAGATGGCCCGCGATTAACAGCCGGACCTTTACTATTGATACAAAGGGAATCGCCGGTGGAATCTATATTTTGCAACTTCAAATAAGGGAAGAGACCAGAAACTACAAAGTTTGCCTAACAAACTAAATCAGCCTGAGGTGAAAAAAAAGGCTGATTTGTTTTTGTGTAAAATATTAATCGCTATCTTTGAAGCGTTTTTTCGAAACCTGATTTAAAACAATGCTTTGGTAATCAACAAGGTTACCAAATCTCATTTTTTTTGATATGTTGAGAATAATCAATAAGGACGCACATTCCATTATATATATCAATAAGTCTATTGATACCCTTATATTTTTACAATTATTATTAACTTAACTCATTAATCATGAAAAAAATCTTCAGATTTTTACAAATCCTGTTACTGGTATTGCTTTGGGGAGGAGCCTTTGCCCAGGCGCCTTATTGCACTCCAACTTACACTACCGGATGTACCTATGGAGACGGTATTACCCTGTTCCAGCTGGGTACTATCAACCAGACAATTGCATGCAACGGTTCGCCCAATGCCTGGTATCACGATTATACAGCTCTTTCTACCACAATGACTACCGGCACTCCCTATACCCTGACCGTACAGGCCGGCTACAGCAGCACTTACATGAGCCTTTGGATCGATCTCAACAACAACAACACGTTTGATGCTGGCGAGATCATGGTTACAAACCTTATCTGTTCAGCTTCAGCCACCAACTATACGGCAACCATCACAATTCCTGCCGGCACGACTGCCGGTGCCCACCGCCTGCGATACAGGACCGAATGGCTGGGTGGCCCCACAAACGCCTGTTCCTCCCAAGCTTACGGTAATTCAGCAGACTTCACGATCAATGTTGCAGCTGCAACATTCGGAACCCTCACGGGAACAGTTACCAACTCGGTAACCCTTGCCCCGATCGCAGGCGCCTCCGTTGTCGTGAATGCCCTTGCCCCGGTTCTTACCAATGCTGCAGGTGTCTATACGGTTCCCAACCTTACACCGGGTACTGTTACCGTCAATATCACGGCTGCCGGTTATGTTCCATACAGCGGAACAGCCGTCATGGTGGGAGGCACAACCACTACGAAAAATGTGGCCCTTGCACCAAGCCCCAAAATCAACGGCACGGTTACCGATGCTTCTACGGGAGCACCCGTTGTAGGCGCGACTGTCACCATCGATCTGCCAAGTCCTACGAACCTTCCTGTTACCATGACCATTGCCGGCGGTATTATTCCGCTTACCCAGGTCAATGTAACCGGGGTGCACAATTTCTATATCAATAAAACCGGTTATGACCAGTTTGTCGGCTCTGTAACACTCACCGGTGGCAACACCTCTGCACTTACCGCAGCTTTGTTACCAACCGCGGTGCCCCCGGGACCCTTTACAGCAGCGCTGAACAACCCGACCACTCCAACTGCAGTGAATCTTAACTGGGGCATTCCCCAGGGATCATACCAGATCATCTATGATGATGGCGGCGAAGAAAACTTTGCCATCTGGGCAACAGCCAACAACCTCAACGCCCTGAAATTCACCCCGCTGTCATGGCCGGTAAAACTCATCGGCGGTAAAGTCAACCTTGGCCTTGCCACCGACTATCCTGCCAACGCACTTCCCTTCACCACCTTCACCATGCTGGCCTATAAGGCTGATGGTCCTGGCGGAGTTCCGGGAACAAAAATTGACAGTGTGACTGTAACTGCCACGGCTTTCGGCTGGGCTGATTTCGCATTCGCCGTTCCTTTAACCATCAACTCAGGTGATTTCTACCTGGTGATGAAACAGGGTGGCATTCCCCCCCATGCCGCTGGCGTTGCCGTTGACCTGACCAACACCCAGCTGCGCAGCTATTCGAAATTTGTTACCGGTGGCGGCCCGTGGGTTCCTGCAGCCGGCAATTTCATGATGCGCGCTATCGTCCAGGGAATTGGCGGTCCGATGGACTTCCCGGTTGCCAACAAAAACCTCATCACTGCCGGTGCACCGGACGGACTAATCTATCAGTCACCAGTTGCTACTGTAACAGGATATGAAGGAACCGCCGATTACCCCGCCATCACCCCGACCTACCAGGTTTGGAGACTGCAGCAGGGTCAGGAGGGCACTCCTGCCTCATGGGTGTCAATCTGGACCGGTGCTACCAATACGACCGTCGACAATGGCTGGCCATCCCTGGCCTGCGGTCCTTACCGCTGGGCGGTTG